>NZ_DAMBUH010000093.1:2583-12787 GCF_032053605.1 Tianweitania sp. | reverse complement strand
GTCATACTGCCGGCGCTTGTCGTCGTCGCCGACGATTTCGTAAGCCTGATTGGCGGCGTTGAACCGCTCCTTCGCCTTTGGATCATCCGGATTCTGGTCGGGATGATACTTCTTGGCGAGCTTGCGGAACGCCGATTTGATGTCTTTGGCCGAGGCGTCCTTGCTGACGCCCAGCACTTCATAAGGATCGCGCATGGTGATTAAACCGGGTTAACGGAAGTTATCGCCAATATGCGATCTCGAAACTGTGAATTAAAGAGTGCTTGTGGAACGGAGCACCACTTACATGCTCTTGAAGGCGCGAAGCTGCCAGGCGCCGCCGTTCACCAGGCAGGCGTCGCCGTCATACAGGCTGACGCCACTATAGCTTTCGCGCGACACCACGAATTTGCGGCAGGTCAGACCCGAATTGGATTCGGCATATTCGGAGATGCTGGAGATCGCGCCGCGAGAACCGGTATCGGTATTGGCCCAGGATACGCCGCCCTGCCCCACCGACTGGAGATCGGTTGCCGAAACCGCGTTGCGGATGATCGACTGGTCGGAGGCCATCTGGGTATCGGGTGCAGGCGTTGCCGGTACGCTCGACGTGGTCAGGCCGACATCGGCAGCCTTGTTCACGGACATGCCGCAGCCCGCCAGCATCGTGGTCAGCGCAAGACAGCCGAGCAAGCCTGCCGAGCGCCCTCTGGCCGACCGCTTCATGCGAAATGGTGCGTGGCTCGTGCTCAAACCGGTGCTATCCCTATCGGCGGGTTGCGCGAAACGCGACAATCGGCAATCTCCGTTTACGGATTTCGAGTCAGGACAGAATAGTGAACGATACACCGTTAACAAGCAGTGACTTTGCCGCAACGCAAAACCCCTTCGAACTGTTCGGCGCGTGGCTCGATGAAGCCACAAGCACCGAGATCAACGATCCCAATGCGGTTGCCGTTGCCACGGTCGATCCGACAGGCATGCCGAATGTGCGCGTTGTGCTTTTGAAGGAATTCGACGCGCGTGGCTACACCTTCTATACCAATTATGAGAGCGCGAAGGGTCAGGAGATCCTATCAGCCCGCAAAGCCGCGATGTGTTTCCATTGGAAATCATTGCGGCGGCAGGTTCGCATCCGCGGCGATGTCGAGCTTGTGTCTGATGCGGAAGCCGATGCCTATTACAACACCCGACCGCGCGGCAGCCGTATCGGCGCTTGGGCTTCGCAGCAATCGCGCCCGCTGGAAAGCCGCGACGTGCTCGAAAAAGCTGTGGCTCAGATCACCGAGCGCTATGGCGACGGCGACATCCCCCGCCCCGCGCACTGGTCAGGTTTCCGCATCGTGCCTGATGTGATCGAGTTCTGGCGCGACATGCCGTATCGCCTGCACGACCGCGTCGTCTTTACGCGTGCTGGCGAGGAGTGGACGACCGAACGGCTTTATCCCTGATCGAATTATGCGGCGTGGCTTTTAAAGGCCGCGCCGTCATCGATCCGTCATCGCCACGTTCAATCACTGTCATTTGAAAGACCTATCCCCCGCCGCGTTGATCATCCGACTTTCTGAAGGGGGAAGTTCCATGACGCTCCGCGCCATTCTCGCATCCGTCGCGCTTTGCGCGATCACCGCTTCGGCCCACGCCGAACAGACGTTTCCCGCCAGGCTTGCGGGCCACGCTTATTTCCCGGCCATGACGCTGATCGCGCCGCCTGCAGACGCGCCGCGTGACGCCTGGACCTCCGGCAAGTTCACGGGCAAGACGCGCAATGAAAAGCCGATGACCGCACCGGGCGATGTGGGTGCCGCCTATGGCAGCCACCCGACCGGCCTATCGCTGCCTTTCCTCGGCCAGCCTGTTCAGGGTATGTCGGGTTTCGCCATGAACCTTGCCGAAGACGGCAGCATCTACACGCTGACCGACAACGGCTTCGGCACCAAGGCCAACAGCGCCGACGCGCTGCTGTTCTTCCACAAAATGAAGCCGGACTTTGCCAGCGGCAAGGTCGAGCGTCTCGACTCCGTCTTCCTGCGCGATCCCGACCACAAGGTGCCCTTTCGCATCGCCTATGAAGGCACGGAAAGCCGCTACCTGACAGGCGCGGACTTCGACCCGGAGAGCATCCAGGTTCTGAACAACGAAGTCTGGATCGGCGACGAGTTCGGCCCTTATCTCATCCACGCCACGCTCGACGGCAAGATCCTTGCAGTTCATCCAACCAAGCTCAACGGCGAGCCGCTGCTCGGGCCCGACACGCCCGGCGTCACCGTTCCGGCCGTAGCTGGCAAGGATTTCCAGGCTCAGCGTTCCGGCGGCTATGAAGGCATGGCGCTTCAGCCCGGCACGAACCTGCTTTGGGCCATGCTCGAAAAGCCGCTTTACGGCGAGGGTGGCCAGCCTGAAGGCAAGGCACTGACCGTGCTGACCTTCGACCCCGCGAAGAATGACTGGACGGGCGATAGCTACAAGTTCCCGCTCGGCGAAGGCGCCACCAATATCGGTGACTTCAACTTCATCGACGACACCCGCGCTCTGGTGATCGAGCGTGATGCCGGCGAAGGCAATGCTAGCCTGGAATGTAAAGCCGACAGCACAGACAAATCGGCATGCTATCCGATGCCGGCCAAGGTCAAGCGCATCGTGCTGGTGGATACCGCCCAGATCGACCAAGATGGCGCCATGCGCCGCATCGGTTCCATCGACCTGATGAACATCGATGATCCGGACGGCAAGGCAATCAAGGAGATCGTCAAGAACGATCCGGACGGCAAGTTCACCTTCCCGTTCCAGACGATCGAAGACGTCATCAAGATCGATGACACGCATATCCTGGTAGCCGACGACAACAACCTGCCCTTCTCTGGTGGTCGCGAAATCGGCAAGGCTGCCCACAACGAGTTCATCCTGCTCGAAGTGGCCGACTTCCTCGCCGCCAAATAAACGACGATCCAAATCAAGCAACGGCGGGCGCAAGCTCGCCGTTGCTTGGCAAACAGCAGGCGCCTGCAAGTTCATCTGGATGTGACTCAGCTACAATGCTAAGCGCAGCCTATACAGGGGGACACAATGCAGCCACTTCTTGCAACCATGGCCGATTGGCCGCCGATCGCCGTTTACGCGTTGGTTGGTGCTTTGGCCGGCTTGATCGGCGTCCTGGTTGCCTACCCGTTCAAAAAAGCGGGATACAAGTTCGCTCAGTTCATACCCATCGTCTTCGTGGCTTCGACCGTGCCGTTGATGCCGCAAATATTGCCGCCGTTGCTGATCGAGGCGAATATCAACGCGTCGCTGCCGCAGAATATCGATGAAGCGACAACCCTGCAGTCAGCCAGCATTTCGGAAAAGGAACTCACCTACTTCTTTACGATCGACGGTGAGCTTCCTGCTGATTTCGACGTTTCGGTCATCAAGGCCGACAACCTCTCGACCTTCTGCAACACGTTCCGTTCGTCGTTCGAGAACAGGTTCTACACGAAAGTCATTTATGACTATCAGACACAGGCAGGATCGAAGCAGTTCACTGTGACGCCTGACGATTGCCGGTAAGCGGCTTGTCCGGCAAGTTGGCTGCGGAATGATGGCCTGGGCTGATCCGGCTCAATGAAGACAATGAACCTCATCCATAACGAGCGTACGAAACTAACTGCTGGTGCGTTTGATCGAACATCAACAGCGTTTTTCGCTGTCGGTGTTCTCGGGCAAGCCTTCTCGCTCGTTCCGAGCAACGAAAGCTCTCTCGGCGTCATTGGCATTTTAGTTTGGTTTTTGCTGCAATCTGCCTAAATATTGCAGCGAGGCACGTTCTAAGGAGCTTGCAGGAATGACGTTCGATGTTTTCTTCTGGTACGTATTCCCGCTGATCGTCGGCGTCGGCGCCCTTGGCTGGGTTGCGTTCGATCGCCGCAAAGAGCATCGGATGCATCCCGGCGAGTAAGCTCGGGCACAGCATCACGGTTGTCGGCGGGCCCTCAGGCCCGCTTTTTCATATCAGCGCCGACGGCTTAACTGAAGCCGACAACAGCGTGCGGAACATAGGGCGCTTCGAGCGACGCGACCTCGTCCGGCGTCAGCTTCACCGACAAAGCGGCCACTGCATCGTCCAGATGGTTCGGCTTGCTCGCGCCGACGATCGGGGCCGTGATCGGCTCCTTCTGCAGCACCCATGCCAAGGCTACCTGCGCGCGCGGGATACCACGCTCGGCAGCAACATCGGCTACGGCTTCCACCACCTTGCGGTCGGCTTCGGCGGTCTTTGCATAGAGCGTCTGGCCGAACTTGTCGGTGTCGGAGCGGAAGCTGCTTTCTTCCCAGTCGCGCGTCAGCCGACCACGGGCCATCGGGCTCCAGGGAATGACGCCGAGGCCTTCCGCCTTGCACAGCGGCAGCATCTCGCGCTCTTCCTCGCGATACAGCAGGTTGACGTAGTTTTGCATCGTCGCGAACCGCGCCCAGCCCTTGCGCTCGGAAAGAGCCAGCGCCTGCGCGAACTGCCAGGCATACATGGAAGACGCGCCGATATAGCGTGCCTTGCCTGCCCGCACGACATCGTTCAACGCTTCCAGCGTTTCCTCGATCGGTGTGGCGTGGTCGAAGCGATGGATCTGGTAGAGGTCCACATAGTCAGTGCCCAAGCGCTTCAGACTGTGATCGATCTCGGTCAGGATCGCCTTGCGCGACAGGCCAGCGCCGTTCGGGCCTGGCCGCATGCGGTTATACACCTTGGTTGCAATCACCACCTCGTCGCGAGTGCTGAACTCCTTCAGCGCACGGCCGACGATCTCTTCGCTGGTGCCGTCGGAGTAAACATTGGCCGTGTCAAAGAAGTTGATGCCGAGATCGAGCGCCTTCTTGATCAGTGGCCGACTGTCAGCTTCCGGAAGCGTCCACTCATGCGAGCCGCGACCGGGCTCGCCATAGGTCATGCAGCCAAGGCAAATGCGTGACACGTCCAGGCCGGTGCGTCCGAGTTTGACATATTCCATGCGGGTCTCCTCGATACTTGTTGCCGCTCAAGATAGGGCAAGCCACAACCTTTGCAGGGCGGTTTCGTTCAAGAGCCTGATGATCAAGACGCTCAGGGCCGATGCTTGTAGTCCGGTTCGTCGGAGTCCGGCACTGCGTCGCAACTGCCGCCGCCTGTCCAAGTGCTGTCATAGCACCGGCGCAGCGCATAGAAGTTCAAGCGTTCCAGCCGATCTTCCGCAAGAGCACGCCACCACAATGGCTCGATCTCCGCGCGTCGCTCCGGTGCGATCGTGCAAACCTGCGCGCGCAAATCGCCGTCACAGGCCAGCGGAAACTCGTACACCCCGCGATCGACTACACCCAGCAGCGTGCGTGCGCCGCGCTCATCGGCAGGCGGCGGATCGGTGATCGCCTGCGTGACACCCCAGCGCGCATTGCTGCGTGTCGATTCATCCGTGCCAGCCACCTCATCGATGGGCACCGATCGGATGATACGCCCGCCGTTTGAATACTCGTTCATGAAGCCGGCCTCCATCTGCGGCCCACGATCCTGCTCGTCGGTGCCGATGATGCTCAAGGTCTGCGACACATAGGACTCGCGCTTCTCGACGCCATCGACCGGCTGGACGCGGTAGGCGTAGTCGCTGCCTCGAAGGAACCGGAACTGCACGACGCCGTAGCGCTCGTTCAACCGAACGATCGTCGCCGGATTGCTTGCAGCGATCTTCTCTCATGCCTTGGGATCGGTCGGGATGGGATAAACGGTGATCACGCCACCATGCTTGAAAACGTCCGGACCGACTTCGATGATCAGGTCAGGCTCGGCGGCGTGAGCAGTGCTCGTCAGAAGCAGCCCCGCAATGGCGGCGGATGCGCGAGCCAGTCCTTTCGGAAGGATCCTCACGGTTTCTTCTTGTTCAGGAAAGCCGCGAATGCGGCGCGCGCTTCGTCCGACTTCAAGCCGGCCCGCACCGCTTCGGCTTCCTCGTCGATGCGCTGCAGCAGGTCGGTGCGCGATCCTCGGATCAGCTCGCGGGCGATCCGCAGCGCGTTGGCCGGCTTGTTCGCCAGCCGGTCCGCTGCAGCGAAGACTGCAGGCTCGAGTTCGTCCTCACCAACGACCGCATGGATCAAACCGCCCTGCTGTGCCGCTTGTGCCGGGAGCGCGTCGCCCATGACGAGGAGCGCAAACGCGGGTTGATGACCAAGCCGCGCCGGAACTAGAAGGCTGGAGCCGGCTTCCGGGACGATACCGAGGTCGACGAAGGGTGTTCGGAACTCCGTGCGTGGTGTGGCAAAGGTCAGGTCGCAGTGAAGATGCAGGGTCGCGCCGATGCCGACCGCGATGCCGTCTGCGCCCGAAACCAGCGGCTTCTTGGCGGTGGCGAGCGCGCGCAGGAAATCGAAGATTTCCTCGCCCTGGCTTTCCCCGGACGCGATCTTCACAAAATCAGCGAGATCGTTGCCGGCCGAAAACGATCCTGGCACGCCAAGAATGACATGCACGCGCACGGCATCATCGGCATCCCCCGCCCGTAAAGCGGCAGCCATTGCGGTATACATGGCGAAGGTCAGCGCGTTCTTCTTTTCGGGACGGTTGATGCGGATAACGTTGATCGCGCCGCGCCGTTCGATCTGGATGTGCTCGCTCATCTTGCGTCCCTCTTCAGCCAAGCGCGACACGGGCAGCGTCAAGGCTTTCCGCACCCTCGATCACCCGCGCCTTTAACGCAGCACTCTCGCCCACCAGGTTCTCCGCAAAGAAGCGGCAGAGCGCCCGTCGCGCAGCACCGGTATCCGCCACCGCCGCACGGGCCAGATAGGCACCGCCGGCGGCCAGACCGAACAGGCGGAGGTAGGGCGTTGCACCCGCCAGCGCCTCGTTCATCCGACCTTCGCCAAGCGCCGATTGAAGCCAGCTCGTCGCGTCATCCAGATCGTTGATCGCGCTGTCCAGCCGATCAGCCGCGTTGCCGAGATCGGCCGAGTTCGACGCACGCAAAGCCGCAACATCCTGGCGCAGTTCTGCAATATAGCCTGCCACCTGCGCCCCGCCTGATTGCGGCAGCTTGCGCGTCACGAGGTCGATCGCCTGAATGCCGTTGGTGCCTTCATAGATCGGTGCGATCCGGGCATCGCGATAGAAGATCGCCGCGCCGGTCTCCTCGATGAAGCCCATACCGCCATGCACCTGCACGCCGATCGACGCCACCTCGACACCGATATCCGTCGAGAAGGCTTTGGCGACCGGCGTCAAAAGATTGGCGCGTTCCTGCCAGTGCCTGACTTCATCACCGTCCGACGAGCGCGCGCGGTCGAGCGCATTGGCGCAAGCGTAGCAGATCGAGCGCGCGACCGATGTCAGCGCCTTCATGGTCAAGATATTGCGCTGAATATCGGGATGCTCGATGATCGCGCTCATTCCCTCAATGGCACCACCCGCCGCCTTGCCCTGCCGACGCTCCTGCGCGTACTCCTTGGCCTTCTGATAAGCCGCTTCCGCGATGCCCACGCCCTCGATGCCGACATTGAGGCGCGCGTTGTTCATCATGGTGAACATGCAGGCGAGGCCGCGATTTTCTTCGCCAAGCAGATAGCCGATCGCGCCGGCCTCACCGCTCTCGCCCTTGCCATCGCCAAAGATCATCGTGCAGGTCGGCGAGCCGTGAATGCCGATTTTGTGCTCGATGGAGGCACAAAACACATCGTTGCGCGTCCCAAGCGAGCCGTCATCCTTCACGAGGAACTTCGGCACCACGAACAACGAGATGCCCCGCGTGCCGGCCGGTGCATCAGGCAGTCGCGCGAGAACGAGATGGACGATGTTGTCGGTGATGTCGTGCTCGCCATAGGTGATGAAGATCTTCTGCCCGAAGATGCGGTAGGTGCCATCTTCTTTGCGTTCGGCACACGTACGCAGCGCCGCCAGATCTGATCCGGCCTGCGGTTCGGTCAGGTTCATCGTGCCGGTCCATTCGCCCGACACCAGCTTTTCCAGGTAGGTCGCCTTCAGCGCGTCCGAGCCATGCTTGTCCAGCGCCTCGACCGCGCCCATGGTGAGCAGCGGCCCAAGACCAAAGGCCATAGAGGCCGCGCTCCACATCTCATTGGCGGCAACATTGATCATCACCGGCAGACCCTGGCCGCCAAATTCTTCCGGCCCGGACAACCCATTCCAGCCGCCTTCGCGCCAGCGATGATAAAGGTCCGCCCATCCGGCCGGCATGGTCACCGCGCCATCCTTCCAGCGCGCACCTTCCTGATCGCCCGACAGGTTCAGAGGCGCAATCTCCTCGCCCGCAAAGCGCCCGGCCTCACTTAGGATCGCATCCACCAGATCATCCGAAAGATCGCCATAGCGACCCTTTTCGAGATCAGGTGCAAGCCCCGCAACCTGCTTGAGGGTAAAGGCGATGTCGTCGACCGGCGCGCGATACATGCAAGATCCTCCGTAGTCTAACGCGTGTTAGACGGTTTTCAGAGGCTTTTGAAGAGGCCGCGCGCCGTACGCGTCAGACGGCCCGCCACCCAATATCGCGGCGGCAGAAGCCTTCCGGCCAGTCGATGCGGTCAACCGCCTCGTAGGCCTTGGCCTGCGCTTCGCGCACGGTCGATGCCCTAGCGGTCACGTTGAGCACACGCCCGCCGCTGGCCACAAGCGCGCCATCCTTCAACGCCGTACCGGCTTGAAAGACCTTGGCGTCCTCACGCGCTGCCGTGTTGACGCCCTTGATGACGGTTCCCGTCCGTGGCTTAGCAGGATAGCCCTCCGCTGCCATGACCACCGTCAGTGCCGTGTCGTGACTCCAGGACAACGCCTGATCTGCCAACCGGCCATCCGCTGCTGCATGAAGCACTTCCAGCAAATCGCTTTCCAGCCGCATCATGAGCACCTGGCATTCCGGATCGCCGAAGCGGACATTGTATTCGATGAGCTTGGGGCCATCCTTCGTCAGCATCAGGCCGGCAAACAGCACGCCTGAAAATGGCATACCGATCTCGCTCATTCCAAGCAGCGTCGGCGCGATGATTTCGCGCATCACCGCCATCTCGACCTCATGCGTGAAAGCGGGCGCTGGTGAATAGGCGCCCATGCCACCGGTGTTCGGCCCCGTATCACCGTCACCGACGCGCTTGTGATCCTGCGCTGCGCCGAAAGCCAAGGCCGCGCTGCCGTCGCACAGACAGAAGAAGCTGACTTCCTCGCCTTCCAGGAACTCCTCGACCACCAGTTCCGCACCAGCCGCGCCGAAGCTGCCGTCGAAGCAGGCGTCCACCGCATCCAGCGCTTCCTGCGCGGTCATGGCCACCGTCACACCCTTGCCTGCCGCCAGACCATCCGCCTTCACCACGATCGGCGCGCCTTTGGCCTCGATATAGGCGCGCGCGTCGGACGCGTTGTCGAAGCGGCCGTAAGCAGCAGTGGGGATGTCAAAGCGGGCGCAAAGATCCTTGGTGAACCCCTTCGAACCCTCGAGCTGCGCCGCCGCCTTGCTCGGCCCGAACACCTTGATGCCGGCTTCGCGCAACGCGTCGGACAAACCATCCACCAGCGGCGCTTCCGGCCCGATCACGACGAGTTCGATCGCCTTGTCGCGGCAGAAGGAAACAACCGCGGCATGATCCGTCACCGCAAGCTCAACCAGCTCAGCATGCTCAGCAATGCCCGGGTTGCCCGGCGCGGCGTACAGCTTCGTCAACTTTGGCGACGACGCGATCTTCCAAGCCAGCGCATGTTCGCGGCCACCGGAGCCGATCAGGAGAACGTTCATGAGAAACAATGGTCCGCAAGAGTCTTGAGTTCCCGCCTAAGGGTGGGAGGTAGGAAAGGCAAGATTGACGCTAGCGTTCGTAGTGGAAACGGCAGGCGGAGATTTCAACGACCTGATCTTCGCCTTTGCCCGTCACGCGATAGATAATGCGGTGTTCATGCGAGAGCCGCCTCGACCACCAACCGGAAAGCTCACGTCGAAGCGGCTCTGGCTTGCCGGTGCCTTCGAAAGGGTGCCGACGAATTTCCTTTATAATTTCATTGAGGCGCGCGAGCATCTTTGGATCGGCTTGCCAGAAGAGGTAGTCGCCCCATCCGCGTTCGGTCCAAAGAACCTTCACTTCATTTCCGTCTCAGGTTCGATCAGATCGTGTTCAAAAACATGACCGGCATTCGCCTCAGCAATGGACTGACGAAGATGTTCGGCATTGGCCGGATTGCCGAGCAAATAGAGCGTTTCCTGCATGCTTTCCCAATCCGCCAGAGGCA
>NZ_DAMBUH010000093.1:0-2573 GCF_032053605.1 Tianweitania sp. | reverse complement strand
TCTGGCGCGTTATCACCAGTTCAGTTCGGTCGGCTGTAACTTCGTCCAGATATTTTGCGACATTCGCACGGAAGTCGCTAACGGTTGCATAGCCCATCTAGGCCTCCAAAGATGAACGTACATATACACGTACGCGTGCAACATAACAACCGTCTTGACGCTGCGCTTCGCCCCTGCCACTCCCGATCCCCATGGAAACCATTCAATCGTCAGGCGTGCGCGGGCGCGTCAAGGATGCGCCGTCGGGGCACTGGGTCTATCGCCTGCTGCCGCGTGGGATGTGGCCCTATGCGCAGCTGGCCCGCTGGGACCGACCGATCGGCTGGCAGCTTTTGCTCTGGCCATGCTGGTGGTCGGCGGCGATGGCGGCTGCGGCCAATGCCCAGGCCGGGGATCCACTGCTGAGCGTTCTGCCCTCGCCTTGGCACATCGTCCTGTTCCTGATCGGCTCGATCGCCATGCGTGGCGCAGGCTGTACCTATAATGACATCGTGGATGTTGATATCGACGAGAAGGTCGACCGGACCCGCTCGCGCCCGCTGCCGGCGGGGCAGGGCAGCCACAAGCAGGCCTGGGCGTTTCTGGTTGCGCAGGCGCTGGTCGGCCTTGCAGTGCTGGTGCAGTTCAACAGCTTCGCGATTGTCACAGGCCTTTGCGCGCTGATCCCGGTCGCGATCTATCCCTTCATGAAGCGCGTGACCGACTGGCCGCAGCTCTTTCTCGGCTTCGCCTTTTCATGGGGCGCGATGATGGGATGGGCAGCGTATTTCGGCCGGCTCGATGCCGCACCCATGCTGCTCTACTTCGGCGCGATCCTGTGGACCATCGGCTACGACACGCTTTACGCCCATCAAGACAAGGAAGACGACGCGCTGGTCGGCGTGCGTTCAACAGCGCGGCTCTTCGGCGACCGAACCAAGGAAGCGCTGGTCTATCTGTATGGAGGCTCGCTGATCCTGTTCGCTTCGGCCTTCACGCTGGCGCAGGTGCCGCTGCCTGCGATGGCCGGACTGCTGGCCGCTGCCGCGCATATGTTCAGGCAGATCCGCGTGCTCGATATCGACAACCCCGATCAGTGCCTGAAGCTCTTCCGGTCGAACAACACCGTGGGCTGGCTGATCTTCATCGGACTGATGGCGGGCGGCGCGTGGGCCGCTCTGCGCATCTATCTTTGAACCATCGCCTTAGTTGCGGGCGATGATCTCTTCGCCGTCCACAACCAGACGCAGGCCGAGATTGCCGATCTTGCGGCGGGCAAGGAAACGCGGCCGGCGCGGCGCGGAGGTTGCACGCTTGCGGCGCGGCTTCGGCTCGCCATTGGTGACGCCGCCGATGGAATCTTCCAGCGTGCGCGCCACGCCGTCGGATTCCACCAGCAGCATCGGCAGGCGATAGGCTTCCGCCCAGGCGCGCCAGTCTGCGGCGACGTCGTCGAGATCATGCGCTACGAGCAGCGGCACGGAAAGCTGCGGGTCGGCATGATGCAGTTCGAGCGTCACCGTCACATGGCCGGTCTCGTCTTCCATCGCGCGCGCTGCGACGCCCTGGAATGCCGGTGCCGGCAGCGCGATCGTGACGGGCAAACCGCTGCGTTCGAGCCAGCGGCGGATAACGGCGCCACGCTTATCGATCGTGAAATGAACATCCCCCTGTTCGTCGCGGCTGGCATAGGTCACCGCCTGCGGCAGGTGGAACGGGTCCAGGCGCATGTTGCTGCTGGCCCAAACCGGCTTCAATCCCGTGTTCATCATCTCTCGCCTTCCTGTTCTTCCTGAGAGCCTCTTCCGGCTGGCCGGTTCAGCTTCCGGACCGGTTTTCCGGCCTCGTTGAAGTGGAAGGTAGAGCGCGGTCCTTACCGCCGCACTTAAGAAGTTGGGTTAAGCAATTTCGGCTTTGCCAATGGTTATCGGAATGCAACCGTAATACATAAATCATCAAGCTTCGTATCCGAAGCATTGATGCTTAGCAGAATGTAAAAACTGTTTGGGCTTTATTGAGCGCGCGGAGATGCGGCGCGGCTGAGACGGTCGTTGATGGCAACGCCAAGCCCCTGATGCGGGATAGGCTCGACAGCGATCATGCGCGCGCCTTGGCGGTCCAGCGCTTGAAGATCGGCATAAAGATTGGCGGCTGCTTCACGCAGATCGCCCTTTTCCGAGAGGTTGCGGATAGCGACTGCCTGATCAACCCCGCTGGCACGGTTTGGCCCGAAGGCCAGCAGCGCTTCGCCGGGCTGGATACGTTCGGCATCAAGCCGCACGCCAGCATCCGGCGCGTAATGCGAGGCGAGCATGCCTGGCGCTTCGATAGCGGGACCGGTCATGCCTATGACAACCTGCCGACCGATCGCTGCTTCGATCTCCTCGGCCGTCAGTCCGCCGGGCCGCAGAAGGCGAACTGTATCGCCCTCCACTTTCAGGATCGTGGACTCCACGCCGACATTCGTGGGTCCTCCATCGAGGATGTAAGCGAGTTTCGGGCCGAGATCGTCCTGCACGGCTTGCGCGCTGGTTGGGCTGATGCGTCCGGACGTGTTGGCGCTGGGCGCGGCGATCGGGCGGCCGAGTTCGGCG
>NZ_DAMBUH010000092.1:10427-13041 GCF_032053605.1 Tianweitania sp. | reverse complement strand
CGAAGGGTTCAATCCCGCCGCCGGCGCTGCGCCTGGCAACACGGGGGCGCCGCGGCTTGGCGCTGAGGCCGCCGATCCCAACGCGATCGCGCTGTTTACGCCGGGCGAGCAGGACGACTTCACCACACCCAGCGATGCGGTTGCCGAATTGACGGGCGAAGGCGAGGCCCGCGCGCTGCGCATCCATTCCGGCCGCTCCGGCTCGGCCATCGCCTTCAACGTGCCGCAGGACGTCTTGAAGCAGCTGGCCGGGCGGCGCGCTTTGTTCGTGGTGGAAGCGCAGGCGGAGGATGGCGAGGCGACCCAGATCTCGATCAGTTGTTCCTTCGGAGAACTGGGCGATTGCGGCGGACGGCGGCGCTTCGACCTAACCGGCGAGCGCGGCGACGTGATCTTCGATGTCGATCTGCCGACGGTGGAGCCCGGTTCCGACGGCACGATCGCCATCGTCAGCGATGTCTCCAACAACGGCAAGGCCGTGGACATCTATTCGATACGCGTGTCTGGAAATTAAAAGCGGCTAAGCATCCAGCATCGACTGCAGCGTTTCGATGCGGTCAGCTTCCGCCGTCGGCTTGTCCCAGCGCAGGCGGTTGATGCGGGGGAAGCGCATGGCGACGCCGGACTTGTGGCGGGTCGAGCGGTTCAAGCCTTCGAAGGCAACCTCGAACACCAGACCGGTGGTGCGGTCGGCGCGCACGGAGCGCACCGGGCCGAAGCGGTCGATCGTGTTGTCACGCACAAATTTGTCGATCTGCTTCAACTCCTCGTCGGTGAAGCCGAAATAGGCCTTGCCGACCGGCACAAGCTCCGGCGCGTCTTCAGGACCCGACCAGACGCCGAAGGTGTAATCGGAATAGAAGCTGGAGCGCTTGCCGTGTCCACGCTGCGCATACATCAGCACGGCATCGACCGTGTAGGGATCGCGCTTCCACTTGAACCACGGACCTTTCGGGCGGCCCGGCACATAGGTGGAATCCCAGCGCTTCACCATCACACCCTCGATGATGGGATGCGGCGGGTGCTTGCGCATTTCATCGAGCTGCTCCCAGCTGTCGAAGGACACGAAGCGGGATACGTCGAAGCGGGCGGGATCGAGCGTGGAAACAAAGGCTTCGAGATGCTTACGGCGCTCGACGAAGGTGAGACCGCGCAGATCCTCGTCGCCGCGCTGAAGAATGTCGTAGACCCGCACAAAGACCGGAAACTCCGCCTGGACCTTGGGCGACACGCTTTTGCGATTGAGCCGTTGTTGCAGGTCGGAGAAGGTGGCGGTTCTGCCTTGCGGATCGCCGACCAGCAATTCGCCGTCGATCACGCCATCGAAGGTGACGGCCTGCATCAGGTCGGGAAAGGAGCCGCTGATATCGTCGCCGGTGCGCGAATACATCCGATAGGTGCCGTTATTGGCAACGACCTGAACGCGGATGCCGTCCCATTTCCATTCGGCCGCGTAATCCGATGGTTCAAGCCTTGTATGGTCGGTGTCGCCCATCGGCGTCGACAGCATGACCGGCCGGAACAAGGCCTGCGCCTGCGGCACCGGCTTGTCCGCCCTGCCCTCCAGCCAGGCGAATAGATCCGCATAGGGCGCATGCAGCCCGTGCCACAGCTCCTCGATCTCGTTGACGGGCTTGCTCCCGAAATCCGCGAGCGCCTGTTTGGCAAGACGGGCTGAAACGCCAATCCGCAACGTGCCAGTGACGAGCTTGAGGATCGCAAAGCGTTCGGAAGCGGCGGAATGATCGAGAAGATCGGTCAGCACCTTGCCTGCATCGGAGCGGCTGACAGCCATCAGCCGAGCCGCCACATCCGCCAGACGCAGTTCGGTGCCTGCACCATCGTCCCCGGTCGGCCAAACCAGGCTGATCGTTTCGGCGAGATCACCGACATAATCATAGGAATAGCCGAACAGAACCGGGTCCATGCGCTCGCTCATCAGCGCCCGTAGCAGCGCCGGCTTCACGGCGGGAAAATCGAGGTCACCGATCAAGGCAGCAAGCGCCAGACCACGATCGGGATCGGGTGCGGCGCGGAAATAATTCACCATCAGCTGGAGCTTGCGGTTGCGCGACGGCGTCAGCACCAGACGGTCGAGCAGTTCGGCGAAGGCCCTCATTCCGACTCGTCCTCATAGCCGACGAGATGGAGCGGCTGGGCGCGCAGCTGCTTGAGCTCGCAGTATCGCACCAACGCTTCTTCGCGGCCATGCGTGACCCAGATTTCACCGGCGCCCACCTCGTCGATCGTGTCGCACAGCTCGTCCCAGTCGCAATGGTCGGAGATGATCAGCGGCAGTTCGACGCCGCGCTGGCGGGCGCGCTGACGCACCTGCATCCAGCCGGACGCGAAAGCCGCCACCGGATCGGCGAAGCGGCGCGCCCATCGATCGGCGAAGGAGGACGGTGTGCCGACCACGATGGCGCCGGCGAAATCGGTCTTGGCGCCTTTTTCCAGCGTTGCGGGCTTTAACTCGCCGAGATCGATGCCTTGCGTCTGGTAATAATCGCACAGCTTCTGCAGCGCGCCGTGAATAAAGATCGGCCGATCATAGCCGGCGTCGCGCAGTTCCTTGATGACGCGCTGCGCCTTGCCCAGCGCATAAGCGCCGACC
>NZ_DAMBUH010000092.1:0-10417 GCF_032053605.1 Tianweitania sp. | reverse complement strand
GTACGGTCGGGAAATTGCGAGACCGAGCGCAGCAGCTTGGCAACTTCCGCCTTTGAATCCGGATGGCGGAACACCGGCAAACCGAAGGTCGCTTCGGTAATGAAGATATCGCAGGGCACCAGCTCGAAAGCTTGGCAGCTCGGATCGTGGCGGCGCTTGTAATCGCCCGATGCCACAATGCGCAGTCCGCCACATTCCACCGCGATCTGCGCCGAGCCCAGGACATGGCCGGCCGGATGAAAGGTCACCGTGCAATCGCCGAAGCTGATCGGTTTACCCCATTCGGCCGCCTGACTGCTTTGCGCAAAAGCCGCGCCATAGCGGATCGCCATGATGTCGAGCGTTTGCTGCGTGGCGAGCACGGCCGTGTTGCCGGGGCGCGCATGATCGGCATGGCCATGGGTGATCAGCGCGCGCGCAACGGGGCGCACCGGATCGATGAAGAAATCGCCGGGCGGGCCAAAGGCCTGTTCTGGCGTCATACGCGTCCACCTTCTCCCTTTTCAGCGCGGTGGCCGATGGCCTTTACGACCCTGTCTTCTGGACTGTCCTCCGGCGACTTCCTTGCCGACCGCCGCGCGGATTATGCCAAAATGCTGGCGGAAGGCAGCGACTGGACCGCCGCAGCGGAACTGATGACAGGGGCTCTGGAAATCGCACCGAACTGGGCCGCCGGCTGGTTCCGCCTCGGTGAGCTACGCGAGAAGGCAGACGACACGGCCGGCGCGGAACAGGCGTGGCGCGAAGCGTTGCGCCTGGAGCCCGCCGACTGCTTCGGCGCCACGCTGAAGCTTGCTTTGCTGGGCGCCGCCCCTATTCCCGAGACACCACCGGCCGATTTCGTGGAAGCCTTGTTCGACGATTATGCCGACCGGTTCGATCATGCGCTGGTGGACAAGCTCGGCTACCGCGTGCCCGAACTGCTGGAAGCTGCCCTCCACGCGACTGGCCGCACCCATTTCGACAAGACGGTCGACCTCGGCTGCGGCACAGGCCTGATGGGCGAAAGGCTGCGTCCGCTTTGCGGCGATCTGGAAGGCATCGACCTCTCAGCCGAAATGCTGCGCAAGGCCGACGCTCGCTGCGTGTATGACCGGCTGATCAAGGGCGACATCGCGGAACTAGACATCGCAGCGGGCATCGACCTCGTCACCGCCGCCGACGTCTTCATGTATGTCGGCACGCTGGAAGCCGTGTTCGCGAAAGTGGCCGCAATGCTGCACCCCGGCGGGCTGTTCGCCTTTTCGGTGGAAGCGTCCGATGGCGACGATCTCGTGCTACGCGAGTCCCGCCGCTACGCCCATGGGCGCGCCTATGTGGAACGGGAACTGGCGCAAGCGGGGCTGGCGCTGGTGTCTCTGACGGAAGACACGATCCGCAGGGATCGCGGCGAGGAGATCATGGGGCTGGTGGTGGTGGCGGGGCGTTGACCCTTGAGACCCTGCAGCAGGGAGAGAGCCTGCCGATGTAAGCTCGGCAGGCCATATCGTTAGTGAAGACGCCTCAAGGCTTCTTCACGACTTCCTGGGTGCCTCTTTCCAGTGTTGATCTCAGATATCCGACCTCCATTCACGTCGAAACGTGCTGCTATCCTGCTTTGGAGTTCGCCCTGCATCAGCAAAAAATGAACTTGAACCGCATCTTCGAAGGTCAGGTCATGGCTAGGTGTCGCACTAAGTTTACGCATGTCAGCGTGTCCTATTCAGACCGCGACCCGGCTTGACATCTGCCACGAACGGGACAATTGTCCCCTCGTGATCACACGTTTCCGCCGGGCCACGGCGGTTGCAATCAAGGCCGACCACTTTTGGCGAAGTGGTCGGCCGCTCCGTTTCAGTAAGCCTCGCGACTCGCCTGAAACAGCCGAGGATTCCGCAGAGCTTACGTCCCGTCAACGATTCGTTTCATGATGGTACTTCTATCCACACCGCCCTATCTCTAAGCGGTGACAAAGCTCATCCTCCCTCCTTCCCCCGACACCACCCTACCCGCTCGGCTGCCGGAACCGTTTCTGCGATGGTTCGGCAAGAAGGGGTGGGCGCCTCGGCCGCATCAGGTGGATTTGCTAGGGCGGGCGCAGGCGGGGAAGTCTGTGCTGCTGATTGCGCCGACCGGTGCGGGCAAAACGCTAGCGGGTTTCTTGCCGAGCCTGACAGATCTGGCGGAGCGGCCGAAAAAGAGGCCGGGCGAAGCGCATCGAGGCGTGCATACGCTGTATATCAGCCCGCTGAAGGCGCTGGCCGTCGACATCGAACGCAACCTGACGACGCCGGTCAACGAAATCGGTCTCAAGGTCACGCTGGAAACGCGAACGGGCGACACGCCGGCATCCAAGCGCCAGCGTCAAAAGCTATCGCCGCCCGATATTCTTCTAACCACCCCCGAACAGCTGGCGCTGCTGATCGCCAGCAACGAGCCTGAGCGCTTTTTTGCCGACCTTCGGTATGTCGTGCTCGACGAGCTGCATGCGCTTGTCACCTCCAAGCGCGGGCATCTTCTTGCGCTCGGTCTCGCGCGACTGCGCACCTTCTGCCCTGATCTGCAGGTCATCGGCCTGTCCGCAACGGTTGCCGAACCCGACGAGCTTCGCCGTTGGCTGGTGAGTCAGGCGGAACCCGGCGCCATGTCGGACCTCATCACGGTCGATGGCGGTGCGAAACCGGACATTTCCATCCTGAAATCGGAAGAGCGCGTGCCGTGGGCGGGCCATACGAGCCGTTACGCCATTCCCGAGATCTATCAGGCGGTCAAGGATCACAAGACGACGCTGTTGTTCGTCAACACGCGCTTCCAGGCCGAGTTGCTGTTTTCAGAACTCTGGCGCGTCAACGAGGATACGCTGCCGATCGCGCTCCATCATGGCTCGCTGGATGTCGGGCAGCGCCGTCGCGTCGAAAAAGCGATGGAAGCGAATGCGCTGCGGGCGATCGTCGCGACCTCGACGCTCGATCTTGGGATCGACTGGGGCGATGTGGATCTCGTCGTGCATGTCGGCGCGCCCAAGGGTGCCAGCCGATTGGCGCAGCGCATCGGCCGCTCAAACCATCGCATGGATGAACCATCCAAGGCCATCCTCATTCCTGCCAACCGGTTCGAAGTGCTGGAATGCGAGGCCGCACTCGAAGCCAACTATCTTGGCGCGCAGGATACGCCGCCGCTTCTTTCAGGTGCGATCGATGTGTTGGCGCAGCATGTGCTGGGAACGGCCTGCGGTTCACCCTTCCATGCCGACGCGCTTTATGACGAGGTGCGCACGGCAGCACCTTATGCCGACCTCGAGCGCACCACCTTCGACCGCATCATCGATTTCGTCGCCACAGGCGGATATGCGCTGCGGGCCTATGAGCGTTATGCCAAGATCCGCAAGACCAAGGAGGGTCTCTGGCGCATCAGCCATCCGCGCTATGCGCAGCAATATCGCCTGAATGTCGGCACGATCGTCGAGGCACCGTCACTCAACATTCGCTATGTGGGCAAGGGTCGCGGCACAGCTTCGCGTGGCGGCATGACGTTGGGGAAGATCGAAGAAAGCTTCCTTGAACAGCTTGAATATCATGACACGTTCATGTTCGCCGGCAAGATCCTGCGTTTCGAAGGCATTCGCGACAATGAGTGCTTCGTGTCGAACGCCCCGGATTCAGAGCCGAAAGTTCCTTACTGGGGCGGCTCGAAGTTTCCGTTGACGACCTATCTCGCCGAGGTCGTTCGAGGCATGCTGGCCGATCCGGAGCGCTGGAAGGCACTGCCGGAGCAAGTGGCCGACTGGCTGCGCATGCAGGCCGACAGGTCCGTTCTACCTAATGCCCACGATCTGCTGGTGGAAACATTCCCGCGCGGCAACCGCTTCTACATGGTGGCCTATCCGTTCGAGGGCAGGCTCGCGCATCAGACGCTCGGCATGCTCTTGACCAAGCGACTGGAGCGCGCCCGTCTTCATCCTCTCGGCTTCGTGGCGAGCGACTATTCGCTGGCGATCTGGGGCATGGAGGATATGGGGCACGCCTTCAAAACGGGAAAGCATCGCCTTTCGCACCTTTTCGACGAAGACATGCTGGGCGACGATCTCGAAGAGTGGATGAATTCCTCTTATCTCCTCAAGCGCACCTTCCGGAATTGTTCGGTGATTGCGGGCCTGATCGAAAAGCGTTTTCCAGGACAGGAAAAGACCGGAAAGCAGGTCACCGTCTCAGCTGACCTCATTTACGACGTCTTGCGCTCTCACGAGCCGGATCACATCCTCCTGCAGGCGACCCGTCAGGATGCCGCAACGGGACTGCTCGACATTCGCCGTTTGAGCGAAATGCTGGGGCGCATCCGGGGTCGAATCATGCATAAGGATCTCCAGCGGATTTCGCCGCTGGCAGTGCCTATCATGATGGAGATCGGCAAAGAGCGCGTTCATGGCGATGTTCATGATGCTCTGCTCGCTGAAGCCGAAGACAGCCTCATGGTTGAAGAGGCGATGGGACCGAATTGGACGCAGACGCACGAGACATGATGCCGCTTGGTATCAACGGACGCATTCGCATCGAGGGCCAAGAAGCGCTGTGCGACCGTTCGGGCGCGCTCTGGTTCGCCGATCATTCTCTCCTTGTCGTTTCCGACCTCCACCTTGAGAAGGGTTCGGCCTTTGCCCGGCGCGGCTCGTTCCTGCCGCCTTACGATACGGCCACAACCCTTCTGCGCCTCGCTGTCGCGATCGAGCATTACCAGCCGAAAGTCGTTGTCAGCCTTGGCGACAGTTTCCACGATGGCTGGGGCTCCGAGCGCATGCCGGATCCTTTCCGCGCGCAGCTTGCCGATCTGCAGAAGGGTCGCGACTGGTACTGGATCACCGGCAATCACGATCCCGATGCGCCAAAAGGTGTTTGCGGCGAGAGTGTCACCGAAATTGCGCTGGCCGGCCTCATCTTCCGTCATGAACCGACGCTTGTCTCGATCGCGGGCGAGATCGCCGGCCATCTGCATCCCGGCGCGCGCATCGTCCAGCGCGGTCGCTCCGTTCGCCGCCGCTGTTTTGCCGGTGACGGCCGCCGGCTGGTGATGCCGGCTTTTGGCGCCTTTACCGGCACGCTCAACGTGCTCGACCGTGCCTATCGTAACCTGTTCGACTGGTCCAGTTTTCGCGCTCACATGATGGGCGATGCACGCATCTACACGATCGCGCCGACCAATCTGCATCCGGGTTGATCAGCCGACGGCTTGTCGCGATTTAGCCGCTTACCCGAACGGGTCCTCAGTCCCGATTGAAGATCATGCGGCCGAGCCAGCCGGTAATGATCGCGAGGGCGACGGCAAAGATGCCGTAAAACAGGCTGTATTCGTGTGCTGCCTGGAAGATCGACTGTTCCACGCCGGATTTCTGGATTGCAAGCTGCGCCGAGGTTTCGCGGATAAACAATCCGTTCTTGAACAGGAAGGCGCGGGCGCGATGCGTGCCGATCGGCACATTGGGCGCGAGCTCCAGCGTGGCGCGGAACAGGTTGGGCGACAGGAACTGCACGCCGCCAATCAGCTCGGAGTAAAGCCCGGTCACCTGCTTGCGCTCGCGCAAAGCTGCGGTGAACTCCTCGATCGTCTGCGGATCGTCGTCGCGATCTTTCGGCTGCAGATACATATAGGCGCTGCCCAGCGAGAGCCTCCCATAGGTCGAGGGCTGCGCCATGTCCTGCAGCGCGCGGGTGGTCGAGACCGAATAGGAGATCGGCACGTTCACGAAGGTCTCGGACTGGGTGTTGATCCACATGCCGAGCACGCGATCCTTGCGGCGCACGACCACCGGGCGTGCCGGTCCTTCCAGGACGACGACCACATCATAACGGTTCTGACGCGCGATCTGCGGGTCGACGTCGTTCAAGGCACCGAAGATGGTGAGGTCGGTGCCGGAAAAGTCGGTGGTGATGGTGATGCGGTCGGTCGACAGGCCGATCTGGATCGACTCGTTGTATTGCGGCGCAGGCTGTTCGGCTTCGGGTTGCGGCTCGGTCTGCGCCAGCGCCGGTGCAAGCAGCGCCGACAGGATCAGGAAGGCTGAGATCACGCGCTTCATCGCTCAGAACTCCCCGAGAGGCCCAAGCGAATACAGATTGTCCGGCTGGACGAAGAGGTCGAAGGCAAGCCGGAGTGCGACCGACACCACCATCAGTGCCAAGAGCAGGCGCAACTGTTCGCCACGCAGCTTCTGGCCAGCCTTTGCGCCATATTGCGCGCCCGCCACGCCGCCGATCATCAGCAGGAAAGCCAGCACGACATCCACGGTCTGGTTGGTGGCTGCATGGACGATGGTGGTGAAGGCGGCGGTAAAGATGATCTGGAACAGTGAGGTGCCGACAACGACGTTGGTCGGCACTTTCAGAAGATAGATCAGCGCCGGCACCATGATGAAGCCGCCGCCCACACCCATGATCGCCGCCAGAAAGCCGATGCCGGCGCCTAGAGCGAGAACCGGGATGACGCTGACGAACAGCTTGGAGGTGCGAAACCGCATCTTCAGCGGCAGCTTGTGGATCCAGTGATGCTGGCCGGCCCGCTTGAGCGACACCGCGCCGCCGCGCGATTTGCGCAGCGTGTTGACGCTTTCCACCAGCATCAAGCCGCCGACCGCGCCTAGGAACACGACGTAAAGCAGCGAAATGAACAGGTCCAACTGGCCAAGCGCGCGCAGCCAGGCAAACACGACGATGCCCAGGCTGGAGCCCGCAATGCCACCAAGGAGCAGCACGAAGCCGAGCTTGAAATCGAGTGTGCGGCGCTTGAAGTGGGCCAGCGCGCCAGACATGGACGAAGCGATGACCTGATTGGCGCCGGTCGCCACCGCGATGGCCGGAGGGATGTTATAGAAGATCAGCAGCGGCGTGATGAGAAAGCCGCCGCCCACGCCGAACAAACCGGAAAGAAAACCGACGGCAGCACCCATAATCAGGACAACGAGGCCGTTGACCGACATTTCGGCTATGGGGAGATAGATGTTCACCCCGTCACACTCAGCTTCTCACCCGTTGAAATAGAAGCGGTCCCGGCAAAGCGGGACCGCAATTTCGTTCAACGCGAATATAGTGGATAAAGCAAGGCGCGATGTCCGTGTTGCGACGTAGCTAGCCACGCGGACGTCGAAGACGCTTACTTCTTCGCCAACAAGGCGCGCACCAGAGGCTCGTTGACCTCGCCGTCGGCCGTCAGCCCATTGGCCTTCTGGAAGGCGATGATCGCGGTCTTGGTCTTGCCACCCATCAGCCCGTCGGGCTGGCCGGCATCGAAGCCGTTCTTGTTCAGGATGAGCTGGATGTTGCGCACGGCCTGCTTCATGTCAATGCTGGCGGTGACGTCGTTGCTTTCCTGCCATTCCGGCGGAACGGCAACGTCGTTGGCAGCGGGATCGGCCGGCTTGGCACGCCACAACTCGGTATCGGCGCGAGCGCGGGTGAGTTCTTCGGGCTTCATGGCCTTGGAAACTTCGTCGCGCTTGGCTTCGGCATCCTTGTCGCCGGTCTTGGCGACCAAAGCGAACCATTTGTAGGACGCTTCGAGGTCCTGGGTCATGCCGACGCCCTTGGCGGCCAAGATGCCCAAATTGAACTGGCTGTCCTTGATGCCGCGCTCGGCCGCTTCGGTGAACCAGCGCACCGCCGCCTTGTTGTCGGTCGTGCCGTCGGCACCCATGGCATAAAGCACGGCCAGATTGTGCATGGCGCTGGCGTTGCCCTGCGCGGCACTTTTCTCGTACAGCGCCTTGGCTTTGGTCAGGTCGCGTTCGACGCCGACGCCCTTTTCGTAGAAATTGCCGATGCGGTACTGGGCGGGCGCAAAGCCACGATCTGCGGCGCGCACATACCAGTCGGCGGCCGACTTCATGTCCGGTTCGCCGTTGCGGCCCTCCGCATAACGGGTGCCGATTTCGAAGAAAGCCTTGATGTCGCCGGCCTGTGCCGCTTCGCGCAGCGCGACGGGTCCGGCGTTGAGCGGTACGGAACCCACTTCGAGTGCGGAAGAGGCTTGAACATTCCCTTCCACCGTCGGGCGCACGACGGCTGAGGCAACCGGGTCCTGCGGCTGGGCCGAGGCGACAACCGCCGGCTCGGCTTCCCAGCCTTCGGACGCGGTTGTTTCGGGAGCGATCGGCTCGGGATCAGACGCTTCGCCTGTTCCCGGCTCTTGGGCCACTTCGGCTTCGAGTGGAGTTGTGGCCTGCGCTGGCTCGGATGCGGTGTCGGCAGGCGTCCGGCTTACGCTATTTGCAACACCGGGCAGCGCCTGTTCAGCAACAGGAGCGGGTTGTTCTGAAGCGGGCGTCGTCTGGCGGGCTGGTTCGGCAGCAACGGGTGCAGCCGGCGCCGCCGCGATCATCGGCGCAGCAGCTTCATTGCGGGCGGGTTCGTTGGAAGCGACGAACAGCGAAGGCTCATCCGCGAGGAAAGCGCGCGTCAGCTGGAAACCGCCGACGCCCACCACCATCGCGGCAGTGGCCATCAGCACGGTCTTGCGACGCAGACCGAGAATGCGGCCGATCTTGCCGCGCCCAGAAGCGTCCTCGGCATTGCTGCCGGTCTTCTTGCCGTTGGCTTCGGCTGCAGCGGCTTGTGCTGCGCGGCGTGCGGCGGCGATGAAGTCCGATTTCGCGGTTTCCGCCTCGTCCTTGGTGTCAGCCGGTCCGCGCTCGTCGCGCACCCGCTTCATGATGGCGTTGAGATCCGGCGCGCCGCTGCCGGGTTCAAGCGGCTGGTTGGCGATGCGTGGATCGAGCGGCTGGTCGAGCGACGGGAAATCCGGCTCTTCAACGATCGGCTTGGCGAGAACCGGCTGTTCGGTAATCTCCGGCTGCTTGTCCTTGCGGTTGCGCAAGGCGCGGGTGAAACCGCCGAGCTTCGAGGCAGGCTCCTGCGCGTCGTCGGTTTCGCTCGTGGGGTCGCCCGCCAAAGGCTTGTTCTGCGTATCGCGCTGGCCGAACGGCACTTCGGCTATGGAAAGATCGTCGAGCGCATAGGGATCGAACGCGTCATCCGCGGCGATCGACGGCGCGTCCGCCACGATGGGCTTGGGCGCCGGTCGGGCCTGCTCGCTTTGCTCCATCATGCTCAAACGGTCGACGATCTTGATCAGCGTGTCATGGATCGCTTCGAACGTCTTGGAATTGCGCTCGTCGGACTGGCGCGTCAGCACTTCCAGCGAGCGCAACTCGCCCGACAGGCTGGCGACCGCCTGGCTGTCGCCTTCGCGTTCGGCGAGTTCACGCACGGCGTCGGCAGCGGCATTGCGCGCGGCTTCGATCAGCGCATCATGCTGGCCGGCAATCGAGCGCTCGATCTGGTCGAAGCGCGGCGCGAAGTTCTCGAGTTCGGGCAGAACCCGTGGCGGATTGGATAAGCGCACGGAGAGTTCGGCAACCTGCGCTTCCAAACGGCCGATCACGGCTTCATCGACCGACGAGACCTGACGCGCGGACGTATCCAGCCGGGATGCGATGTCGCCCAAACGCAGTTCGAGTTCGCGGATCGTAGCGGCTTCAGGGCCATAGGCAACGCGCTCGTCGAGCCGCGCAGCGAGTGCTGCAAAACGCTCATCCATGACCGACAGGATTTCGCCGCGATCGCTGGGCTTTTCGGCCTGAACGTCGAGACGCTGGACGATGGTGTCGAGGCGCGTTTCCATGTCGCGCAGCAGCTTGTTGCCCTGCTCGGTGGAATCGGCCTGACGCCGGTCGAGCGCGTCCGACAAAACGGCGAAGCGGTGTTCCAGTCCATCGAAGATGGTGGACACATCGGGAACCGCCGGTTCCTTTTCCAGCCGCTCGGCAATCTGGCCAAGCTGCTGACCGAGACGCTCCACCGCTTTTTCTGGCAGGGCGGCGCGGGCCGCGAGCTCGTCGACGCGGGTAGAAAGGGCTGCAATCTGGCCAAGCACTTCATGCGCCGGGCGCTCGTCGATCAGTTCCTCGATCTGCGAGGCCAGCGAGGCCATGCGCGCTTCGATGCGCTGGAAGGGTGCCGGGTCGAAGCTTGAGTTGACGGGTGCGTGGCTGAGCGAAGCGGCGATGGCGCGCGAAATCTCGTCGAGACGCTCGGCGATCATCTCGAAGGTCTGTTCGCTTTGCGCATCCTGCTTGCGGGCAAAATGATCCAGCGCGCCGGCCAGCGTGCGCACCTTGTCTTCCAGGGTGCGGATGGACAGCGATTCCGGCAGAACGTCGACCGCGGCTGCGATCTGCTCCAGGCGGTGCGTCAGGGCATCGATGGCGGCATCGTCGCGTGGCTGCGGCGACTGGGCAGCGACGCGCTCTTCGAAGCGCGACATGCGGTCATCAAAGGCGTCCCAGCGATTGCCGACGGCGCGCAGCGTGTCTTCGCGGGCGAGCGCTCCGATCGCGTTCTTGACCTGATCGAGTTCGAGGCGAAGCAGGGAAACATTCTTGTCGTCGCTGCGG
>NZ_DAMBUH010000091.1:0-13466 GCF_032053605.1 Tianweitania sp. | reverse complement strand
CGCCGCGCCAACCGGGCCGCCGATCAGCGCACCGACAACGACACCGCCGATGGTGCCGGCTGCAGCACCTGGTGCGCCGCCGCCGCCCTTGCCGGTCGTGGTCGTGGTCGTGGTGGTTGCTGGCGCGGTTTCGCGATATTCGACAACCGGTACGGCTTCGGCCGGACGTTCGGTCACGATCACGCGGCTGCCGGAGGTAAATTCGCTGGTGAGGTAATCGGAATAAGCCCAGGCCGGTTGGCCCTTGACTGTAACCTGGCACCACTTGCTGCCCTGTGCGCAGCCGTCGAGCGTGGCCGTTTCATCAACGCCGAGCGTGCCAACGACGGGATATTGCGGGCCGGGACCTGCTCGCAGGTTGAGATCCGTGGTTGCGCTCACGGCCGTCTGTGCGAGCGAAGCGCCGGTGGCGGCAAGTAGAAGTCCGGCCGTCGCAGTGATCAATCGAAGCTTGGTCATAGAGGTAATCCTTTGCTGAGCCCTTCGGCAGCACAAACGAAGGCTCGCCATCTTCGTTCCTCCCAAGACTTCACGAACTATAGCGGAGTGTTGCAGGCTTCAGGCCGCGTCTTCTTCCACATGCTGCGCAGCAACGCCGCTGGTGCCCTTCAAAACATCGTCGATGAAAGCGAGCTTCTTCGTGACAGGTTGGGAGATCACGAAGGGGTAGAGATCGCCGAGGCCCATGCAGCGGTTGATGGAATTCGCGACCTCCGAAAGAACGATCCAGCGATGCAGCACGCCATCGAAGGTGGTGGCCTCGGGGTTTGGGGGCGTCGGCACGTCCAGACGCTCCAGCGGCACCTTGAAGGCTTCCGCCATTTCCAGCGTGTCGACGATATGAAGGTAATGCGCCCAGCATTCCGCCCAGTCTTCCCACGGATGGCTCGCCGCATAGGCGGAGATATGCTCGTTGGCCCAGCCGGCCGGTGCGCCGTTGGAATAGTGGTTCTGCAGCGCCTGCGCGTAATCGACACTTTCATTGCCGAACAGATCGCGAAAGCCGGCAAGGAAGTCGGGATCGTCGCGGATCAGCCGGTCCCAGTAATAATGGCCGAGCTCGTGGCGGAAATGGCCGAGCAGGGTGCGGTAGCGTTCACCCATCGCGACCCGCATTGCTTCTCGCTCCGGCGAATCCGCTTCCGCGACGTTGAGGGTTATCAGGCCATTGTCATGGCCGGTCAGAATACGCTCGCCGCCGGGGCCGGCGCCGATCGGATTGCCGAGGAAGTCGAAGGCGATGCCTTCTTCGTCTGACGGTTGCGCCTTGGGCGCGACAGGGAGTTTCAGCGCCAGAAGCGTGTAAAGCGTGCGCCGCTTGGCCATCTCGATCTTGGCCCATCGGCCGCGATTGCCTTCAACCGAAAGGTCGGGGATCGTGCGGTTGAGGCTGCAGGCCAAACACAGGGCCTGTTGTTCCTCCGCGACCCAGTTGCAGTCGCATTCTCCGGCGTTGGTGCATACCGGCGCGCCGGCTTCACCGGCCACTACGAAGTTGGCCTGATGCGGATCGTAGGCCACCGGCGTCTTGCAGTTGAGGCAGAGCGAGTTTTCGAAATAAAGGCGCTGTCCGCAATGCGGGCACGTGAACAGTTTCATGCGGGACGCTCCGGCGAGCAACAAGCGGATGCGCCTTTGCGCAGAGGGCCGCGAAGCCGCATAACGTAACGAGACGCCTCGTGTTCCACCTCAGCGAAGCGGATGGAGACCAGCACGCTTTTTGCCGCCAATTCTTGGCAGGACAATCAACTTTCCGCCAGAATCATCGCCTTTACCCGAATGCAATCGAGGTGTGGCCTCGTCATCCTTGAACTGAAAGAGAATATCTGCGAACCGCAGAACGGAAAAGTCACGGCGGCCGGCGTGATCGTAAAGATCATCTTAACGCGCGGGCCGGTAATCAACATGAAATCAGCCGCGTCTTGCGGTTATACGGATTGGAGAATGGCATGAGGCTGTTGAAGACGCTTCTTGGTTTCACGGGTTTTGCCGTGGTGGCGCTTGGAATGAGTGGTCAGGCGCAGGCAGCCTCGTGCGGCAACACTGCCGGCGGGTTCGAGGCCTGGAAGACGCAGTTTGCGAGCGAAGCATCGGGTCGCGTCGGCCAGCGCGCACTGACGGCTCTGCAGGGCACCAGCTACGCAACCAAGACGATTGCTGCCGACCGCGGCCAGCATTCCTTCAAGCTCAGCCTTTCCGAGTTCATGGAAAAGCGCGGCTCCAAGACCATCGTGTCGCGCGGCAAGAAGCAGCTCGCCGGCAACAAGGCCCTGTTTGAACGCATCGAGCAGCGCTACGGCGTTCCGGCCGGCCCGCTGATCGCGATCTGGGGCATGGAAACCGGTTTCGGTTCGTTCCTGGGCAACCAGAACACGATCTCGGCCGTGGCAACGCTGGCTTATGACTGCCGCCGCACCGAGTTCTTCACCGACCAGCTTTATTCGGCGCTTCAGCTCGTCGACAAGGGCATCCTGACCAGCGCTGCCCAGGGTGCTGCGCACGGCGAAATCGGCCAGACACAGTTCCTGCCGAAGAACGTGCTGCAATATGGTGCCGATGGCGACGGCGATGGCCGCATCGACATGGTCGGCTCCAAGGCCGATGCCTTGGCTTCGACCGCCAACTTCCTGAAGGGTCATGGCTGGCGCGCCGGTGCCGGCTATCAGCAGGGTGAGCCGAACTACGCGGCGATCCAGGGCTGGAACGCTGCCAGCGTTTATCAGCAGGCAATTGCGCTGATGGGCGCGGAGATCGACGGCCGCTAAACAGCGCCTTCGTGAAAACAAAAAGCCCGGTCTCGCGACCGGGCTTTTTTGTTTGGTGAGCTTGGGCTTAGCCCTTACGGTTGCGCGCGCCGAGCGTCCGGAGACGCAGTGCGTTGAGGCGGATGAAGCCGGCGGCGTCTTTCTGGTCGTAGGCGCCGCGATCGTCTTCGAAGGTGACGAGGGCGTCGGAATACAACGACTTGTCGGAGCGGCGACCGGAAACGATGACGTTGCCCTTGTAGAGCTTGAGGCGCACTTCGCCTTCGACATGCTCCTGGCTCTTGTCGATCAGCGCCTGCAGCATTTCACGCTCCGGCGAGAACCAGAAGCCGTTATAGATGAGCTCGGCGTAACGCGGCATCAGCTCGTCCTTTAGGTGGGCTGCACCGCGATCGAGCGTGATCGACTCGATGGCGCGATGGGCCTGCAGCAGGATCGTGCCGCCCGGGGTCTCATAAACGCCACGGCTCTTCATGCCGACGAAGCGGTTTTCGACGAGGTCGAGACGGCCGATGCCGTTGTCGCGGCCGAGATCGTTGAGCCTGGCGAGGATGGTGGCCGGCGACAGGTTCTCACCGTTGATCGAGACAGCGTCGCCCCTAGCGAAGCCGATGGTGAGTTCGGTGACCTGATCCGGCGCGTCCATCGGCGACACGGTGCGCTGATGCACATATTCCGGCGCTTCGGCCCACGGATCTTCCAGCACCTTACCCTCGGACGAGGAGTGCAGGAGGTTGGCATCGACGGAGAAGGGGGCTTCGCCCTGCTTGTCCTTGGTGACCTGAATCTGGTGTTCCTGCGCGAATTGCATAAGATCGGTGCGGGACTTGAAGGTCCAGTCGCGCCACGGTGCGATGACCTTGATGTCGGGGTTCAGCGCGTAGGCAGACAGCTCGAAGCGGACCTGGTCGTTGCCCTTGCCAGTTGCGCCATGGGCGATGGCATCGGCGCCGGTTTCCTTGGCGATTTCGACAAGGCGCTTGGAAATCAGCGGGCGGGCAATCGAGGTGCCGAGCAAGTACAGGCCTTCATATTCGGCATTGGCGCGGAACATCGGGAACACGAAATCGCGCACGAATTCCTCGCGGACATCTTCGATATAGATGTCCTTGATGCCCATCATCTCCGCCTTCTTGCGGGCGGGCTCGAGTTCCTCGCCCTGGCCGAGATCGGCGGTGAAGGTGACGACTTCCGCGTTCAGCTCGGTTTGCAGCCACTTCAGGATGATCGACGTATCAAGGCCGCCCGAATAGGCGAGAACCACCTTCTTGACGTCCTTGGCCTTGCTGCTCGACATGGAAAAATCCTGAGGTTGCGGAAAAATGCTGCGGTTCTTTTAACAGGACGAATGGCCGCGACAAGCGGGTTTGCGCTCGTCATTTCGTCGATCTTGGTCGTTGCGGAAGCTTACATCGGTGATCGGCGTAAAGCTCCTTTTACCATCCGCGCCTACCTTGATGTCTCGATGGGCAGCGCCGTTTCACGTGAAGTGGACGGCGAGCAGAAGGGGCGCAGCATGGTTCAGGTTTCAGGGATGCTCAGCTGCTTTCAAGGCCGCGCGGCTCGCCGGGTCGGCATGGCTGCTGGGCTGGTCGCCACCGTTTTGTCGATGACGCCCGCTCATGCGGCTTCGATCTGGCAGCAGGCTGGCAGCGGCTCGGTGGCGATCCTGCCGCAGCCGACCAAGGCCGACGGGATCGTCGGCGCATCGCTGTCTTGTGCCGAACAGGAATGGACACTTCTGCTGCGCACCGGCGCGGACTGGCGCAACCAACTGCGCGGTGACGTGTCGGCTTCGTCGATCACCGGTGCGGCCGAGGTCACGATCGGCAAAGCGCGCTTTGCCATGCCGGCACTGCGCACCAACGGCACGATCGCGCTCAGTCTGCCATACAAGGCCTTGCAGCCGATCAGCATCGGCACGATCCTGCTTGTCGACATTTCGGGCGAGGCAGGTCCCGCAGCAGCGCAGTTCGCGCTCGGCGGATCGAAGAAGGTTCTTGAGGGGATCGAACCGCTTTGCAGCCCGCGCAGCATGGATGGCTATGAGCTTGTTGCCTTGTCGGAAAGCGACGCAGCCGTAACTGATGCCCGTCGTTTGATTGACGAGGACATCAAGGCTTTCAAGCTGGCGACGATGTCGGAGCCGCGGCTGGAAGCCGCGCAGAAGACGCTGGCTGATGGTAAGGCGATGCTGTTTGCGCGGCTGTGCGGCTCGTCCTGGTATTTTGGACGCAGCGGCTGCAACATATCCGCCTTCCTTCGCGATCATGCGCAGCAAAATTGGCGCGCCGCTTACGAGAATGAAGGCAGCAATGCTTACCTCGACCTGGCATCCACTGGCGATGGCTGGCCCAACATCGTGTCGGTGCCGCTGAAGGGGAAGCCCGATCTGTCCGTGTGGCGCTTCGAGGACGGTGTCTACGCGCTCGATCGTGGCTTAATGGCTGCGGAGTAGGCGGCCATTGGCGCTATTGAAGCTTTCGCGTAAGGATCTCCCACCGTCACGCGAGCCCTGCCGATGAGCTTTCTGCCCGATCTTTCGACCTTCATTCAGTTCGCCATCGCCACCTTCGTGATTTCCATTACGCCCGGCCCGGACATGACGCTTTTCGTCGGCCGCGCCGTAGCCGAGGGACGAGCAGCGGGCTTTGCCTGCATGGTTGGTGCGATGTGCGGCATCGTCGTGCATACGAGCCTGGTGGCGCTCGGTCTGTCGGCGCTGATCGTGGCCTCCCCGCAAGCCTTCCTCGCGTTGAAAGTGGCCGGCGCAGGCTATCTTGTGTTTCTTGCCTTCCAGGCGCTGCGCAAAGGCTCAGCCTTTTCGCCGGACATGACGAAGCGCAAGCCGCGCACGCTATTCAAGAACTGGGCGACGGGCATCGGCATCAACCTGCTCAATCCCAAGATCATCCTGTTCTTTATGACCTTCCTGCCGCAATTCGTGTCGGCGTCCGACCTTCATGCGCCGGGCAAGCTGTTCTTTCTCGGGCTGATGTTCATACCGCTGTCGCTGCCGGTCGTGGTGCCGATGGTGATCGCGGCCGACAAGTTCGCCGTTCTCCTGAAAAAGAGCCCGCGCGTCACCCGCGTCGTGGACTATCTGTTTGCCGGCATCTTCTCCGCCTTCGCGCTGAAGATCCTGACGGCGCAGGCGCGTTAAGCGCGGCGGCTTGCAACGTAGCGGCCGCTCGCGAACCAGTAGGCCAGGCCCCCGGCAAAGCCGCCGGGAAAAGACGAGACGGTCATCGCCGTCAGGTCGGACGGCGAGCCGAACAGGACAGAGAAGATGGCGAGCGCGGGTGCGGCGTTGCCAAAGCCGGCGATCGCATAAGGACGCCAGCTGTTCCACTTCAGTCTTTCGCCAAGCAGGACGGCAAGCAGGAAGCCGGGAAAGGCACAGGGGAACGTCCACGCCATCCCTATGGTCACCAATGACGGCAGTTGACGCGAGACGTCAGGCCAGGTCACCACGCCGACTTCGCTTTCAAAGAAAGGCGTGCCGATAATCAGGAAGACCGTCACCACTACCGCCACGATGACGGCGACGAAATAGCCGACGGCAACAGGCAGGAACGGCGGAGGCCGAAGGCTCATTCTTCGCCGTGATTGGCGATCATCATCGCTTCGAACGCCAGGCGCTCGGTCTTCTTCATGCGCTCTGATTCAGACTTCAGCTGACCGCAGGCGGCGAGGATGTCGCGGCCGCGCGGGGTGCGGATCGGCGAGGCATAGCCGGCCTGGTTGATGTAGTCGGCAAACTTCTCGATCTGCTCCCATTCCGAGCACTGGTAGTTCGTACCGGGCCAGGGGTTGAACGGGATCAGGTTGATCTTGGCCGGAATGCCCTTCAGCAACTTCACCAGAGCCTTGGCGTCCTCGATGCTGTCGTTGACCTCGCGCAGCATCACATATTCGAAGGTGATGCGGCGCGCATTCGACAGGCCGGGATAAGCGCGGCAGGCGGCGATCAGATCCTTCAGCGGATACTTCTTGTTGATGGGCACGAGAAGGTCGCGCAGGTCGTCATTGGTGGCATGCAGCGAGATCGCCAGCATGACGCCGATCTCTTCGCCGGTGCGGAAGATTTCTGGCACGACACCTGACGTCGAAAGCGTGATGCGGCGCTTGGACATCGACAGGCCTTCATTGTCGGCGGCAATCAACAGCGCCTTCTTGACCTCGTCGAAATTGTAGAGCGGCTCACCCATGCCCATCATGACGATGTTGGTGATCTTTCGCCCATCGGCCGGCACGATGGCGCCATCCGGCGTATCGCGGTCGGGGAAGTCGCCGAGGCGATGGCGCGCGGTGATCAGCTGCGCCAGCACTTCCTCGGCGGTGAGGTTGCGCACCAGCTTCTGCGTGCCTGTATGACAGAAGGAGCAGGTCAGCGTGCATCCGACCTGGCTGGAAATGCAGAGCGTGCCGCGCCCTTCTTCCGGAATGTAAACGGTCTCGATCTCGACCGGACGACCGGCGCCGCGCGGAGGAAAGCGGAACAGCCATTTGCGCGTGCCGTCTTCGGAAATCTGCTCTTCGACGATTTCGGGCCGGGAAATGGTGAAACGCGCATCAAGGCTGGCGCGCAGATCCTTCGACACGTTGAACATCGCATCGAAATCGCCAACGCCGCGCACATACATCCAGTGCCACAACTGCTGCACGCGCATCTTGATCTGCTTGGGCGGTACGCGGACTTCGGCCAGCGCTTCGCCAAGCTCTTCGCGCGTCATGCCGATCAGCGACGGCTTGCCGTCCAGCGGATGCACGGCAGGAACGCGCGGGGTAGGCGCGGGCCTTGTTGCAACGGGCATGTCAAGCACGGTGGTCATCAACAGTCTCTGGTGAATGGAAAAGGCCGCGCTCCAGGCGCGAGCGGTGCTCCCTTAACATAAGAATCCCACCACGTCATCGCCAGCCTGAAAGGACATTGGGCTAGCCTAGAAAGACAATGGGCGAGCCTGAAACGACAAAGGCCGGGCTTGGACAGCCCGGCCATTGCAATCAGTGGCTCGCGTCGGCTTACTTGCAGGTCTGGATCGAACCCAGAGCCGCCGAAATGCCCTTTAGCGAAAACACATAGCTCGTCGGATTGCCGCGACCGGACTTGGCTGCGATCTTCATGTCGGAACCACCCTTCATGGCTGCAACCAGCTGCGGCTCTTCCGCCGGATTTTCCATCCAGGCCGACTTGCCGCGCGTAAACATGGAGAAGGTCTTGTCGCCGATCTGCACCTGAACCTTGGAATTCGCCTGCAAATCGTAGGAGGCGATGAACTGCGGCTCGAAGCTGACATTCTGGCCGGGCTTCTGGCTGACGAAGAAGAAGATATCGCCATGGTTCAGCGAGGGCGGCTGCTTGTCCTTCGGCACCGTCAGCACATAGCAGACCTTACCGCTGCCGCCCTGATAGCTATAGGTGCCCCAATCGCCATGAACGCCGATCTTGGTTGCTGCCTGCGAAAAGGCCGGTGCGGCCATCGTGAGGAAAGCAAGGCCGGTGAGTGTCGTGAGCAGTCCGCGCATCGTGTTGTTGATCTTCCTGTTCGTGCCTGACTGAAGAACGGCAGCGCCAGCCGCGCCGCCGAACCGCGATCGTTTCAGTTGTATTAATTCGGGATTACCAAAGGGTGAATCCCCAACCGAATTCTGTCTGCCTGTGTTTGGCGCAGCACGCCCGCTGGCGCAACCACGTCACCGCCATTTCCTGGCGCCTTGCGTGATTGTGAACGCGGAGAAGAAGGCGAGATTTTGACTGATGCGTCCCCCGCTGGGTCAGGCGCGTTCGGCAAGCGCCTGCTTGGCGGCTGCGCGATGGCGCGGCTGGATCTGACCGCGAATGGCCGAGATCGCAGCGGTCAGAACGGCAAGATCATCCGTGAAGCCGACGCCGAGAATGAAATCGGGTACGATGTCGAAGGGCAGGACGAAGTAAGCGAGTGCTGCCAACAGAATGCCGCGCGTGCGGAACGGCGTCTTTGGATCAAGCGCGCAGTAATAACCGGCCACCACTTCTTCGGCGAAGGGGACATAGGCCGCGGCCTTGCGCAATGTTGGCCACAGGCCCTTGCGTACGCGCTCCTCGCGCCTTGCGTTTTCGGCGGCATCAACCGGCTTCAGGATCTCATCGGTATTCACACGCGCCACAATCAAACTCCCAGCAGGCATCATCCAAGCATGTGGGGAACGCGTGAAGGCGCAACAAGGTTCGCGTCAGTTGTCGGCAAACTTGTCCATGCGCGCGGCCATGTCGAAGTCGAGATCCGTCAGACCATCCACGTCGTGGGTGGATAGGGTCACATCCACCAGCTTGTAGACGTTGCGCAAATCCGGATGGTGATCCATTTTTTCGGCCAACAGCGCGACCCGCGTCATGAAACCGAAGGCTGCGTTGAAGTTGCGGAAGGTGAAGCGCTTGGTGATGGCGGCGCTGTCTTCCGACAGCTGCCATTCCGGCAGGTCGGCCAGCCGCTCGGCGATTTCATCGATGGCAAGAGCTTCGCGCGCCATGGAGAGCGTTCCTTTAGGGGTGCGCTCCGGCCAGCCATTCGTCGGCCGACAGGCTCGGCCGTGGCGGGCGCGCATCCAGCGGCCAGGTTTCTTCCACGACGTAAGGACCGCCGCCAACGGAATCCTTTGACGACATCAGCACGAAGCGGCCGAGCTTGAACGGCGCCGTCGAGAAATTGCCGCGTGAGGATAGGTAGTGGGCGAGATCCGGCGTCGCGGTGTTGCGCAGCCGCGCCAGCGTCACATGCGGCACGAATTTGCGGGGATCGGCGGGCAGGCCGAGGCGCTGGCAGATGCGCTCCATTTCGCCCTGCAATTGCAGCAATTCGCTGGAGGGTTCGACATTGGCATAAACGGAATGCGGCTTCTTGGATCCGAAGGCGCCGAGCCCAGACAGCCTTGCACTGAAGGCCGGGCGGCGAATGCGGTCCAGCCCGTTGGCGATCTCGTCGGCAACATGACCTTCGACATCGCCGATGAAACGCAGGGTGATGTGGTAATTTTCGACGTCGATCCAGCGCGCGCCGGGCAGCCCGCCGCGCAGGAGCGAAAGCGACAGCGCAGCGTCGCGGGGAACCTCGAGGGCGGTGAACAAGCGCGGCATTTGGGCCTCCTTGATTCGGTTCCGTCGAGAACGAGCCGACCATCCTTTGCTAAGTTCGGCAAGCAGAACTTAGCGCCGTTTTACTGCAGCGCGAGGGTTTTCCTCAACTACTGCTTAACGCGCGGACCGCCCGCTCGATGACAGGCAGCGAGCGCTCCACCATGACATCAACGCCCTTCGGATTGGGGTGGATGCCGTCGTCGATCTGCAGGCCGGAAACGCCGACTACGCCATCCAGGAAGAACGGCACCAGCGGCACGTTGTACTTCTTGGCCAGGTCGGGGAAGATCGAATTGTAGGTCTTGCCATAGGCAGGCCCGAGATTGGGCGCAGCCATCATGCCGGCGAGCACCACGGCAATGCCACGATCGGTCAGCCGCTTCAGCATCGTGTCGAGGTTCTTGCGTGTTTGCTCCGGCGGCAGACCGCGCAGCATGTCATTGGCGCCAAGTTCCAGCACAACGAGCCGGGTGCCGTCCGGCACGGACCAATCGATGCGCGATAGGCCGGCCGCCGTGGTGTCGCCGGACACGCCGGCATTGGCGACCGTGACGTCCAGGCCCTTGGCCTTCAGGGCGGCTTCGAGCTTGGCCGCAAACGAGTCCTTTGGACCCAACTGATAGCCGGCCATCAGGCTGTCGCCGAAGCCGACGATCTTCAAAGGCTCAGCCGAAGCGGCCATCCCTGTCATGCTCAGGCTGATCGCCAATGTTGCGCTCGCGAAAAGGTGTTTTAAAGCCATGCTTGGTAACCCATATGACTGCCTCAATCCGGGCGTCGTGTCTGGTTTCGCATCCGCATATAGGAAGTCCTTGCCGTGACAGAAGCCGTGATCGCGCTTTCCGACGTTTCCCTGACACTCGGCCAAGGCGCGTCCTCGGTGCATGTGCTGAAAGGCGTCAGCCTCGAAGTGCTGCGTGGTGAGACCGCCGGCATCGTCGGGCCTTCCGGATCGGGCAAGTCGACGCTTCTGATGGTGGTGGCGGGGCTGGAGAAGGTCGATGGCGGCACGGTTTCGATTGCCGGCAACGTCATCAATGGCTGGAGCGAGGACCAGATCGCGGCCTTCCGCGGCAAGACGGTCGGCATCGTGTTCCAGTCCTTCCACCTCATTCCCAACATGACCGCGCTGGAAAATGTCGCCGTGCCGCTCGAACTGGCCGGCCATCCCGATCCTTTCGCGGTTGCGGAACGCGAGCTGGCCGCTGTGGGCCTGAAGGATCGCGTCACCCATTATCCCGGTGAGTTGTCGGGCGGCGAACAGCAGCGCGTGGCGATTGCGCGCGCGCTGGCCCCCGATCCGCAGATCCTGATCGCCGACGAGCCAACCGGTAATCTCGACCAAACCACCGGCAAGCAGATCGCCGACCTGCTGTTCGCCAAGGCGCGCGAGCGCAACATGACCCTGATGCTGGTGACGCATGATCCGTCGCTTGCCGCCCGTTGTTCGCGCCAGATCGCCATGCGCTCCGGCCGGATCGAGGATGCGGCCGAGCCGGCACCTGTTCGCGTGCCGGCGGAATAGCTGATGCTGAGTTCGCGTGACTTTCGCCTCGCTTTGCGCTTCGCCCTACGGGAAATGCGCGGCGGCCTGTCCGGCTTCCTGATCTTCATCGCCTGCATCGCTCTCGGTGTCGGCGCGATCGGTGGCGTCAATTCGGTGGCGCGGGCGATTACGCTCGGCGTGTCCAATCAAGGCCAGTCGCTGCTTGGCGGCGATCTGCGCTTCGAACTCAACCAGCGCGAGGCGACGGAGGCCGAACGCGGCTTCCTTACGGGCCTGGGCGAAGTTGCGGACAGCGCCAACATGCGCTCCATGGCCCGCGTCATGGACGAAACCGACCAGACGCTGGTGGAGCTGAAGGCAATCGATGAAGCTTATCCGCTTTACGGCACGTTGCGGACGGAGCCGGCACTATCGCATGCGGATATCTTCGGCGAGCGCAACGGCGTGTATGGTGCCGCAGCACCCGACATCCTGTTCCAGCGCCTGGGCTTAAAGGTCGGCGACAGTTTGCGGCTGGGCGGCAGCACGTTTCAACTGCGCGCCCAAATCCTGGAAGAGCCGGATCTGATCTCCGACGGCTTCGGTTTCGCACCTCGCCTTATGGTGTCGCTCGACGGCATGAGGGCTTCAGGGCTGATCCAGCCGGGCAGCCTGATCGAACACGCCTACAAGGTGCGGCTCGCGCAAGGCGCCAGCGAAGGGGCGATCACGATCGCGCGCGAACAAGCCACGCAGCAATTCCCGCAAGCCGGCTGGAGCATCCGCTCACGCCTCAACGCCGCGCCGTCGCTATCGTCCAACATCGAGCGCTTCTCGCAGTTCCTGACCTTGGTCGGCCTCACCGCGCTAGTGGTGGGCGGCGTCGGCGTGGCGAATGCCGTGCGCGCTTATCTCGACGCAAAACGGCCGGTGATCGCGACCTTCAAGAGCCTCGGCGCGTCCGGTGGCTTCGTGTTTGCGCTTTATCTTATCCAAATCCTGATCATCGCGGCGGTCGGCGTTGCGATCGGGCTCCTGATCGCCGTTGCCATGCCGTTCGCGGCCAGTTCGGCCCTGCAAGGTGTTCTTCCTGTGCCGACGCAAGGCGGCGTTTATCCCGGCGCGCTGATGCTGGGTGCGGTGTTCGGTATCCTCGTCACGCTGGTCTTCGCCCTCCTGCCGCTGGGACGCGCGCGCGACATTCCGGCCACCGCTCTGTTCCGCGAAATGGGCTTCGAACAACGCGGATGGCCGCGTCTGATCTATGTCGCCTCGGCTGCTGGGATTGCCGTGGTGCTTGCCGGTCTGGCGATTGCGCTGTCCTTCGACCGCAAGGTGGCGACGATCTTTATCGCCGCGATGGTGTTTTCCTTTCTGGTGCTGCGGGCCGTCGGTGCGCTGGTGCAATGGCTCGCCCGGCGATCACCGCGGGTCAGCTCGACCACATTGCGACTGGCTGTTGGCAACATCCATCGGCCGGGTGCACTGACGCCTTCCGTCGTTTTGTCGCTCGGTCTGGGCCTGACGCTGCTCGTCACACTGGCGCTGATCGACGGCAATCTTCGCCGGGAAATTTCGGGAAATTTGCCCGAGAGGGCCCCTAATTTCTTCTTCGTGGACATCCAAAGTTCCGAAATCGAGGACTTTTCTTCCCTGATTTCGCGTGAATCGCCCGATGGAAAGCTGGTGCGCGTGCCCATGCTACGCGGTCGCATCATGGCGCTGAATGGCGTCGAGGTGTCCAAGGTTCAGGTGCCGCCGGAGGGGGCGTGGGTGCTGCGCGGCGATCGCGGCTTGACCTATGCGCAGAACATTCCGGAGAATGGCAGTTTGGCGGAAGGCGAGTGGTGGCCGGCCGATTATTCCGGCGAGCCGCTGGTTTCCTTTGCCGCCCAGGAAGCGCGCGAACTCGGATTGAAGGTTGGCGACACGCTGACCGTCAACGTGCTCGGCCGTGATGTCACGGCGCGCATTGCCAATCTGCGCAACGTGCAGTGGGAATCGATGGGCATCAATTTTGTGATGGTGTTTTCGCCCAACACCTTCGCCGGCGCGCCGCATGCCTGGCTGGCGACGCTGCTTGAATCCACCGCCACCA
>NZ_DAMBUH010000090.1:0-13637 GCF_032053605.1 Tianweitania sp. | reverse complement strand
AAGTGGTCATGGCTCTCAGTCATGAACGTCGAGCCGCCCTTCCGACAGGATCATGCGGCGCGCATCGACCTGCTCCATCAGCTGCAGGTCATGCGTAGCGATCACCACGGCCGTGCCGAGGGGGTTGAGTTCGATGAACAGACGCAGCAAACGGCGGGCAAGCGGCGGGTCGACATTGCCGGTGGGCTCGTCGGCCAACAGAATTTCGGGCTGTTCGATCAAGGCGCGGGCAATGGCCGCGCGCTGCTTTTCACCGCCGGACAGGATCGGCGGCAGCACATGCATGCGTTCGCCCAAGCCCACCCATTTCAGGAGATCGATCACGTCGTCGCGGTAGCTCGATTCATCGCGGCCGCGAATACGCAGTGGGAGAGCGACATTCTCATAGGTCGTCATATGGTCGAGCAGACGGAAATCCTGGAACACCACGCCGATGCGGCGGCGCAGGTGCGGCAGCTCCTTTCGGGTGATCAGCGCGCGATCCTTGCCGAATACGGTGATCAAACCGCGCGTCGGCTTCAGCGCCAGAAACAGCAGCCGCAGCAAGGTCGTCTTGCCCGCGCCCGATGGCCCGGTCAGGAACTGGAAAGACCGTTCGGGAATATGCAGCGAAATATCGCGCAGGATTTCCGGTCCCATTCCATAACGCAGGCCGACATTTTCGAAGCGGAACACGGGTGCTTTTTGGTCCTTGTGGTTTAGCTTAGCCAATCGGCTGCCGCCCAGCATCGGCCGGGCATGGTTAAGGCGACGTTAAACGGAGCGCCGGCAACGTATTTCGTTAACCATTCAGGTTTACGCCTGCGTGAGATTCAGGAGGCACGCGCATCATGAGAGTCGACGCGACACCACGCTTGGTTTCCGGCGAAATCATGACAGCTGCCGTACGGCGAGGATTGCCGAAGCCCGTCCGTGAGGTGATCGACGCCGAGATCATCAAGGACGCTGAAGAACCGCTACAGGCTCGCATTGCGCCTTTGGAAACACAGCAAAATCCTAGGCTTGGTGTTCTGCAAAACCAGCCGCAGCCAGCGGGATCGCGCCGCGGCGGCGCGGTGTTCTGGACGGCTGGCCTGACGCTGGTGGCTTCCGCCTTCTGGATTTCGGGCGGTCATGCGCTTGTGCCAAGCAGTTTCGCGATGGGTGCGCAGCCCAAGCTCGCCATCGCCCATGTGGAAAGCCGCGTCGAAACCCATGCCGAGCTTTCGACGCTGATGGTGGATGGCGAAGCCCGCAATTCTGGCACAGACGCTGCCGCCATGCCGCCAATCGCCATCGCAGTGACGGCACTGGATGGCGCTGTGACCCGCTATACGCTATCCACCAACGCGCAGCCGGTTGCGGCTGGCGACCTTTATCTGTTTTCCAGCCGGTTGCGGGTGCCGCCGGGCGGAGTAAGATCGGTCGCAGTCACATTGCAGCCCGCCACCTAGGCGGGTTTGTTGTTTGAGTTGAGTGAGGTTTCATGCCGGTCGTTCGCCAAAAAGACATTGAGGTTCTGTTCCGCGCCGAGGAAATCGCGCGCCGCAACCTCGAACTGGCCAAGGAAATCACCGCGCACGAATACAAGGACCTCCTGGTCATCTCGATCCTGAAGGGCTCCTTCATTTTCGCGGCTGACCTGATCCGCGCCATGCACGAGATGGGTTCGGCCCCGGAAGTCGAGTTCATGTTCATCTCGTCTTACGGCGCAGGCACGACGAGCGGCGAAGTGCGCGTGCTGCGCGACATCGACAATGATGTCACCGATCGCGACGTGCTTCTGGTGGACGACATCCTGGAATCCGGCAAGACGCTGAAGTTCACGCGTGATCTGCTTTTGTCACGCGGCGCACGCAGCGTGTCACTAGCGGTCCTGCTCGACAAGACCTCGCGCCGGCAGATCGATCTCAACGCTGATTATGTCGGCTTCAACTGCCCCGATTATTTCGTGGTCGGTTACGGCATGGACGTTGCCCACGCCTTTCGCGAGCTGCCCTATGTCGGCATCGTCAAGGGCGACGCTTAAGCCAGGATATCCGCCCATTCGGGATGCCGCTTGAACTGGGCGGCGGCGAATGAACACGCGGGGATGATGGTCTTGCCGGCCGCTCGGGCGTCTTCTACCGCTTGCGCAACGAGCTTCGCCCCGATCCCCTGCCCACGGAAAGCATCCGGCACGCCTGTGTGGTCGATCGTGATCTGGCCATTACCGGTCTCTCTGAAGGTCATTTCGGCTTCGGCGCCCTCGACGCGATAAACATAGCGGCTCGTGCGGGCACCATCCTCGCGTTCGATCCTGTTCGTGTTCGCTTCCATGATTCCGTCCATCCTGCACTAAACAAAAAAGCCCGCGCATTGCTGCGCGGGCTGTTGTGTGATCTCGATCGAGATTACTTGGTGGTCAGACGCTGCTGATCACGCTGGGCTGCCCAGGTGCCTTCGTCGTACTCAGGCTGAGCCTCGAGCTGCTCCTTGGTGAAGGTGGTGTAGAGGTAACGGTCACCATCTTCGTCCTGTAGGAACTTCAGGTTGTCGAAGCCGACTGCAACCTGCTTCTCGCCGATGCCGAGGAAGCCGCCGACGTCGATGATGATCGCGTCAACCTTGCCGTCCTGGGTGAGCACGACGTCGCCGATATCGCCGACATTGGCGTCTTCAGCGCCGTACACGGTCGTGCCTTCGAGGTTTTCCGACGTCAGGTCTGCTGCCGGAACTTCCTTCAGCGTCGCACGATCAACTGCTGCGGTGTCGTTTGCAGCCGTGTCGGTCGTTGCAGCCGGAGCCGTCGTGGTCGTTGCCGTGCCCGAAGCCGGCGCCATGGCCGTGCCCGAGGTGCCCGTAGCCGTGGTAGCCGTTCCACCGCCGTTTGCGGCATTTGCATTGGCCGGATCATAGGCGCGTCGATCGAAGGCCGGGAGTTGCTTCAGTGCGTCTGCAGTCGTTGCGAGAACGATCCAGCGATCGCCGTCCTTCTCAGCCCAATCAATGTCGCTGTACGACAGAGCGACGTTCTTTTCGCCGATGCCGAGGAAGCCGCCGACGCCGACGATCACGGATTCGATCTGGCCGCTGTCGCTGAGGATGAGGTCGTTGACGTTGCCGATGTTCTCGGCGTCGTCGCCCGTGCCATTATAAACGGTCTCGCCGATCAGATTGCTGGCGAGCTGACCGTCAGCTGGCACGACGGCGGTGTTGACCTGAACATTCGCCTGATCTGGGGTCGGCGGGGTGCTCGTGGTAGCCGGTGCGTCGGTCGCGGCCGGTGCGGTCGTGGTGCCGCTCTGGGCGAAGGCGCCGGTAGCGATGACGGATGCAATTGCGGTCGTGGCTAAAAGCTTGCGGATCATAGTAAGCTCTCCTTGTTCGTGTTTTGAGGGACCGAACCGCGATTATCCAGTAAACCGGATATCCGATGCGGCCGTTCCAAGGAGCAAACGGCGTGTTACGGAAATCGTTCCTGCATTAAGGGTCCGTTCGGGAACACGGAAGTTTGTCCGCGAATAGAATTTCCGTGTGCCCACTCTTCAACCACGATTGAATTGTCTATCTCTGTGGAGGTCTCCGCGTCCGGCGGCCGGCACCAGACCAGAAGGACGTCGAGGCAATGCATTTTCTTGCAGTTCTCAATCGTGACGGGGGCACGCTGCGCACCACCGATCTCGATGCCTTTGCAGAGCGAAGCCGCGCCACGCTGGAAAAAGCCGGGCACACGCTCGAGGTCGAAATCGTTTCCGGCAAGGAGCTCGTTTCAGCCCTCGAGAAGGCTTCCAAGAGCGGTGCTGCGGATGTTGTGATTGCGGGCGGTGGCGACGGTACGATCTCGGCGGCCGCGACCTGTCTGATGAACGGCGACACTGCCCTGGCAGTCCTTCCGGCGGGAACCATGAACCTGTTCGCGCGCAGTTTGAAGATCCCTCTGGGGCTCGATGCGGCGATGGCCGCCTTCGCAACCGGCCAGGTTCGAGCGGTCGACATTGCTTCGGCCAACGGCAAGCCGTTCGTGCACCAGTTTTCGCTCGGTCTTCACGCCAAGCTCGTCGATCTCCGGGACAAAATGGAATATGCGTCGCGTGTGGGTAAAATGCGGGCGTCGCTGCGCGCAGCCTTCCTGACCGTTTTCCAGCCGCCGCGCGTCAACATCACGATCAAGACCGATCAATCAGAGATCATCGCCCGCACAACGGGGATCGGCGTCACCAACAATCTGTTTGGAGAAGGCCATCTGCCTTACGCCGACCGCCTCGATCAGGGGGTGCTTGGCGTTTATCTGACCACGGCGCAGACCTCGCGCGAGATCGTCAGCTTCCTGTTCAATCTCGCCGTCGGGCGCTGGAAGAACAATGCCAAGGTCGAAATCCATGAAACGAAGGCGCTGACGCTGACCGTACGGGGCCGGCGGCGCAAACCCTATCGTTGTGTGATGGACGGCGAGTCAGGCGATCTGGCGCGCGAGACGGTGATCAAGATCCATCCCGGTGCGCTGAAAGTGCTGACGCCCGCTGAATGAGCGGGCGTCTTTAAACGTAGAGGAAGAGCGGTCGATCAGTTGTTGACGCCGCTGTTCCCAGCCGGTTCGGTCTGGGTCGATGGCGCCGGCGCGTTGTCCGGCGTCGGATCGATCGACTGGCCGAACATTTCGGCTGCAAACCAGGCGATGGCGACCAGAACGAGCGCAGCGATCAAAACGAACAGAACAGGCCGGCCGGCTTTGCCCTGCCGAGCCTTGTCGGTCGAGACTTTCGTGTCGGTTACCGGTCTGCCGGTATTCTGCTGCCTATCCATGTCGGTCTCCCACCATAATTTCTAAATTGAACATCCCCGCAATGCGGTGATCCCCGCTTTGTTCCGCATGCTGCCGCAAGGCCATCCGGAGGGATCGTCCAAAATGCGATTCAAACCCTTTTCAAGGCTATCCTTGTTCCTAGCTATGGCGGGGAGTCCAGGTAGAACGATCGCAATTTGACGGTAGCCGAAGACCAGCGTGGCATCCTCCCGCAACACGTCCGTGACGTGTTGGAAAGTGACTCACGCAATGAAGCCTTGAGGTCCCTTGATATCGCGTCTAGCGGCAGCGATGCGGATTTCGATGCGATTACGGCTTTGGCGTCGCAGATCATGCAGACGCCGGTTGCGCTGGTGACGCTGCTTGGCCGTGAAAGGCAGGAATTTCGATCCAAGGTCGGAACGGAGCTGGATGGTACGCCATCTCACATCTCCTTTTGCGCCCATACGATCGCGGAAGCCGGCAACGCCCCTTTCCTCGTTCCGAACGCCGCTGACGACAGCCGGTTCACACAGAACGAGCTGGTAACGGGCCCTCTTCACATCCGGTTCTATGCCGGTGTTCCCCTGACCGTTGCCGGAGAAAAGGTTGGCTCGCTATGCGTTCTCGACACCGAGCCGCGCGAACAGCCGCAACCCGCCCAACTGGCGCAACTAGAAAGCATGGCCACCCTGGTCTCTTCCTTGCTGCATCTTAAAGACAGCGCGCGGCGCGGTGACATAGCGCGGACTGCGTTGATCCGCGAAAAGAAGCGGCACACACTGGCGCTGGAAGCGGCATCGATCGCAAGCTGGGTCTGGGACCTGCGCACCAACAGGATCGAATGCGACGATCTGCTTCCGCAGATGCTCGGTCTGCCGATCACCAGCAGCATTCGCGCGAGCGACCTGTTTCGGGCGATCGATCGTCGCGACCGGCGGCAGTCCATGCTTCAGCTGCGCCAGGCTCTGGAAACGAACGGTGAATACGCCGGCGAATATCGGGTCGGCAGAAGCCAGCCCGAGCGTTGGTTGGGAACCCGCGGGCGGGTGCTGGATCGCGATACGGAGGGAACGCCCACGCTGGTTTTCGGCGTCAACTTCGACATCACCACCACCAAGACCTCACAGGAACGCCAGCGCCTGTTGCTGCGTGAGATCAACCACCGCGTAAAGAACACGCTGGCGACCGTGCAGGCGCTCGCGACCCAAACGGTTCGTCACGCACGTGAGCCTCGCGAGTTTTTGGCAGCCTTTACCGGCCGGCTTCAGGCGCTCGGTCTGGCGCACGGGCTTTTGTCGGACATGGAATGGGGCGGCATCGATCTCGCCGAAGTGGTTCGCTTGCAGGCAATGCCGTTCACCGACAAGGCTGACCCGCGCATCAACGCAACCGGCCCGGCCATCTCGCTGTCACCCGATCAAGCCCTGGGTATGGGACTGATCCTGCATGAACTAGGCAGCAATGCGCTGAAGCATGGCGCGCTTTCGGTCAGCACCGGACGGGTCAATCTGACCTGGCGCTTGGACGGCGACCGCGACCATCCGCGCGTGTCTCTGCTGTGGGAAGAGCATGACGGTCCTGCCGTCAGCAGGCCATCGCGTTCAGGGTTCGGCTCGATCCTGATCAAGCGCAGTCTGGACAAGGTGCTTGGCGCGAAGGTCGACCATCGCTTTGAGCCGGAAGGCGTTCAAGCTGAGATCTCGCTGCCACTCGAATAACAGTGGCGAATATCAGCGCGGAGTTCACGCTGATATGGTTTGAACATCGACTTACGCGAAAGAATGACCGCGCAAAGACTGCGCGGTCTAAAGGTGCCGGATCAGGCGCCCGGATCGTCGGCGTTGCGGCGCCGTTGGTAAAGCGCGTAGGCGACGCCGAGAACCAGTGGCGTGACGGCTGCAGCCGCGCCTGTAGCGCGACCGCGACGGCCGCGCATCATGTTCGGCAAAGCAGCGATGGCGGCGGTCGCGCCAAGGCTGACAAGATCCGTCTTGCGCTTTTCGGCCACCCGACGTTGCTCCGTACGGGCACGCGACTGATGGACAACCAGCACGATACCGCCGATCACGACAAAACCGATGCCAAGCCCCAGCGCGGCAACCAGGGGCCCGAACATGCGTGCAAGCTGTATGTAACCGGCAACCAGCAGAAAGCTGACCCCAAGCAGCACGAACACCAGTGCCACCACATAGGCGAGCACTGCGCGCTTCGTGCGCTCGACGGTCAGCCCGATCTCGCCGGTGGCGAAGGCCGCGATGAGCGGTCCGATCACCAGACTTACCGACGGTTGATCAGCGCGAAGAAGTAGCCGACGGCGGCCGCAACGGCGAGCGCGGTGAGCGGCTTTTCCTGAACGCGGGCAACGACCTGCTCTTCGAGATCCTGAGCGTTGGTGCGGAGACGATCGACGCTCTGCTGTGCAACAGCCTTGGCGGTGTCGAAGGACTGCGTGCCAGCAGCGCCGATCTGCTTGGTCAAGCTTGCCAGGTCGCTGCGCAGGCGGGAAATCTCGGCTTCGAGATCCTGCGGCGTGCGGTCGGCATTATCTTTATTCTGAGATTCGGTGTTCGGCGAATTGGCCATGAATGACTCCTGTTCCATCAACGCTGCTATAACGCGACGCAAGCAGCTATGTTCCCCTCAGGAACCATCAATGAGGCTCTACGTTTGGGGGCTCGCTAAGAACAGGTAAAGCACCAGGATGAACCGGACTACCAAGCGCGCAGCGATCGTCCGGCTTCCCCCGCGATCCAACATCGAGATCGTCATCGCCCGCTCCGCGCAAGTGGCGACGATCCTTGTCGGCATCCTGGCCGTGATCACCGCGCTATATGCGGGCAAGTTCATCCTGTCGCCCATCTTTCTCGGCGTGACCATCGGGCTGATGCTGGGTCCCGTGGCCACCCGCGTCGAGCGCTATGCGGTTTCCGCAAGCCTCACAGGCGCCATCGTCGTTCTGATCTTTCTAGCGCTGCTGAGCGTGCTGGTCTTTGCGGTCGCAGCGCCCCTGTCGTTCTGGATTGAGCGCATCCCGACCATCCTCACCGATTTGCGCCTGCGCTTGACGGAGTTCCAGGCCCCCATCGAAACCATCCGCACCATGCGCGAACAGCTGCGCTCGGTGACCGGCGGGGGTGAAAGCCTTCCTGTCTCAGTGGACGATGATTCCGCCGTTGCCAGCCTCGCGACCCTGGCACCGGGGTTGATCGCGCAGATCCTGCTGTTCTTCGCCAGCCTGTATTTCTTTATCGCCACGAGGCACGAGACCCGCGCGGCCATCCTGAAGCTGTGCATTCGCCGCCGTTTGCGCTGGCGCGTCGCCCATATTTTTCGCGACATCGAGCGGCTGGTTTCCCGCTATCTCCTGTCGATCGCCTTGATCAACATCGCCCATGGTGCGGCTGTGGTCATCGCGATGTGGGCGCTTGGCGTCCCCTCGCCAATGCTGTGGGGCGCGATCGCCACGATCTTCAACTTCGTGCCTTATCTCGGCCCGGCTCTGACCGCGGTAATCCTGTTTGCCGTCGGTCTGGCGGAATTCGACACGCTGATGGGAAGCTTGCTGCCCGTCATCACCTATCTCGCCATCCACCTCACCGAAGCGCAATTCGTGACGCCGATGGTGATCGGTCGCGCCATGACGCTCAACCCCTTCGCGGTGCTGATCGCGCTGGCGTTCTGGATCTGGCTTTGGGGACCAATCGGCGGCTTTATCGCCATACCTTTTTTGCTGATCCTTTATGCCGTGGTGTGGAACCTGATCCCCGGCATTGCTGCGGATAATGCTGCTTCAAGGTCGGAAAACCGCGCATCTTGACGGCCTCCACCTTGTCCGCAACATGTCTTATTTAAATGACAGCATCTGCATTTGCGGCAATGCAGCATACGAACCGGGTTGGAGAATACGTGATTGGCAGATCGGGCCCTTGAAGGGCTTCGAGTTATGTTGCTCGAAGATGAATTTCTGATAGCGCTTGATGTTGAGCAAATCTGCCACGACGAAGGGTGCGCGGAGGTTCTGACCTTTCGCGACCTGGCCGAAATCGATGATGCCGTGTTGGATGAACACCGCTTCGACATCGCCATCGTGGATGTGATGATCGGCGATGGGGTCACCCTACCCCTGGCCGAACGACTGCAAAGCCGAGGCCTGCCGTTTATCTTCGCAACCGGCCTGTCGCGGCACGAAGATACGTTTCGCGCTTTTCCCGATGTCCCGGTGGTGACGAAGCCTTATGCCAGCCACCACCTCGTATCCGCCATGCAGGCGGCGCTGGGCAACAGGCGCAGCTGACCGCGCCTGTTGTTGAAGGTTAAACGCCGGCCCCTGATCCCATCACATGGGCGGCAATGGCATCCGGACCGTAATCCGCCTCGCCCGACACCTTCAGGATGTCCTGCAAGCGCGTACGGGCACGGCTGACGCGGCTCTTGATGGTGCCGACCGCGCAATTGCAGATCTCGGCCGCTTCCTCATAGGAAAAGCCCGATGCGCCGATCAAGATGATCGCTTCGCGCTGATCTTCGGGCAACTTCTCGAGGGCGGTGCGGAAATCTTCCAGGTCGAGCGAGCCGTGCTGGGAGGGATGGATGGCTAGCCGGGCCGTCATCGCGCCATCGCTGTCCTGCACTTCGCGACCACGCTTGCGCATCTGCGAATAGAACTCGTTGCGAAGGATGGTGAACAACCACGCCTTGAGATTGGTCCCGGGCTGGAAGCTCGACTGCTTGTCCCACGCCTTGACCAGCGTTTCCTGAACAAGATCATCGGCCTTGTCGGAATTCTGCGTCAGCGAAACGCCGAACGCACGCAGGCTGGGAATCGCGCCAAGCAAGTCTTGCTTGAACTGCAGGCTGTCCGACATCGTCAGTCCTTTTTCCGACCGGAGTCCGCTGCTTCCAGCTTGCTCAACAGATCCATGAATCGATCAGGGACCTGATCGGAAATGATCCCGTCGTAGAACTGCTTCAGCTTCCGTCCTATTTCGGTGTTGGTTCCAAGCGGATCAAGATGCCCACCCTGCCGCGCAGCCTCGTGCTGCCCGGTATTTTCCTCGTCGCTCATTCCAAAACCGCCTCTTAAAATCGATAGGTAAGGTGTGCAGCCCATGCGCTTGTAGACAGCCCGGTCTAATCCGGGCACACGCAAGCGGCTCTAAACGGGCTTATGGCAAAAATGTTCCTCGACGCGGAACTTTTTTCCATGGACGATGTTATAGCCTCGACCCACTTTATGGGCACGACTTCTTATTCCAGGGATAATCACAGAATGAGCCTTTCCTCGTCGATTGCTCCGCACCTGCCGTATCTGCGGCGCTTTTCGCGGGCAGTGTCCGGTTCTCAGACCAGCGGTGACGCGCTCGTTGCCGCAATGCTCGAAGCGATTATCGCGGATGTCAGCATTTTTCCAAAGGCAAGCAGCGACAAGATCGCGCTCTACAAGATCTTCGCCAAGCTTTTCACCTCGATCGCCGTACGCGTTCCCGAAGAATCCCCGGCCTCTGCCTGGGAAAGAAGCGCGGTCGCCAACCTCTCCGCTTTGGCACCCCTTCCCCGCCAGGCTTTCCTGCTCGTGGCCGTTGAAGGTTTCACCGACGCCGAAGCCGCTGAAATCCTGGACGTTCCGACCGCTGAGTTCGGCGATCTTCTGACGGAAGCCAGCAATGAGATCTCGCGTCAGGTTGCCACCGAAATCATGGTGATCGAGGACGAGCCGCTGATCGCTATGGACATCGAAGAAATGGTGGAAAGCCTCGGCCATCGCGTGGTCGGCGTTGCGCGCACCCATTCGGAAGCCACCGAACTGTTCCATCGCACCCAGCCGAAGATGGTGCTGGCCGACATCCAACTTGCTGATGGCAGCTCGGGCATCGATGCGGTCAACGAAATCCTGGCCGACCGCGCCGTGCCGGTGATCTTCATCACCGCCTTCCCCGAGCGCCTGCTGACCGGTGAGCGTCCGGAGCCTGCCTTCCTCGTGACCAAGCCGTTTAACCCGGACATGGTGAAGGCCTTGATCAGCCAGGCGCTGTTTTTCGACCAGCAAAAAGCGGCTGCCTGAAAAACGTTCAGGCATCGTTCAGGGAGACAGCCTTAATACGGTGTTGAAGATCATTGATGAAACCACAACCTTCTGGTTGCGCTTCATTAAGATCCAACATCGGGAACGGCTGCCTCCCAAGCACGTTTCCCTCGGCGTAAGGAGTGAAGACGATGCTCTATTGGTTTCTCGTATCTGCTGTAGTTGCCGCAATCGCCGGCGCTTTGAGCGTGGGCGTCACTGCAACTTCGATCGGCATGGCACAGGTTCTGGTTATGATGCTGTGCGCGTTTGTTGTGATTTCGCTGTTTACGGGTGTGATGCGCCGCGTGCGTTGATATATCGGACCAGCAACAAAAAAGGGCGCCTCGAGCGCCCTTTTTTTGTTGCCTCCTCCAAGCTTCAGCAGTTGGAAGGGATAAACAGAAAGTTATGCATTCGGACAAAAAGAAAGCCGGCCTCAAAGGGCCGGCTTTTTTAGTACCGAGAACCGAGGGGGGATCGTTCTCGGCAAAGACACGAGCGCCGCTGGGGTGGGGGCGATAGGGGTACGGCGCGCCGTGTTCGCATCAATAACAACACGGCCGGCACTTGGTTCCACCACCAAGGCGAAAAATCTGACTGGCTGCGAATTATTTTATTCTGTGGGTATGAAGCATCGTTCAAGCTGCGCGCAGCATCTTGTTGCACCGCACTTTGAAGCATTGTGGATGCCAGCAAAAATTTTTGGAACCACAAACATTGATGTTCCGTTACTAGCAGCAAATGAGGTGTTCGACATGGAACATATTGCTGCTGTCCTTCTGCTGATCGGTTGTTCTGACGACATGAGCGCGTGCCGGGAGCTTCCCGTGCAGACCGCGATCTTCGAAAGCGCTGAGGAATGCGAAGCTGAAATCAACCCTGCCATTGCTGGCATGACAACGACGTTCTCCCAGGTCATGGGCAAGTGCGTTGCGGTCGATCCTGCAATGGAAGAAGAAGACGCTGAACTCGTCTGGAACCTTAAGGCTGATGGTTCGTTATACGCCGCTGTAGAGGTTCCGGATGTCATGGTCGCCGAAAACGCCACCAAGCAGGATCGCTACGTCGGGCAAGAGTAACTTGCTATTGTCTTGGTCCTTGTCCAATGATCCGCGGCAAGGGACGCGTTTTAGGAGAGCAGACTATGAAGAACACCATTTTCGCGTTGGCCGCGCTCGGCACGGTAGCTGGCTGCACCACGGCTGAGCAGAGCGCAGTTGTCGGCGCGGCTGGTGGCGCTGCCATCGGTGGCCTCGCAACCGGCCGTACCTCGGGCGCCCTCATCGGTGCTGGTGCTGGCGCAGTTGCCGGCTACGTTATCGGCAAGGCAGCAACCCCGGGCTACTGCCTTTATGAAGACCGCCGCACCGGCCGTCGCTACGAAGCGCGCTGCTGATCCGGCGACGTTTCGCGTAACAGAAAAGAGGTCCTTTGGGGCCTCTTTTTTTATAGGCCAACGTCAAACTACATTTATAGGCAAGGGTCAGACTTACGCTGCCACCTTCATGGCGCCGGGACCGGGAATGGCGCCAGGCGGACATTTGCCCAGGATGATCATTCCCAGCACTTCATCCTGCGTCACATCCGTAGTCTTGGCTGTGCCGACCACCTGACCGTTCTTCATGACGCAGACGCGATCAGCCAGATCGAAGACATCGTGAATGTCGTGGCTGATCAGGAAGATGCCAATTCCTTCCGACTTCAACTGCTTAACCAACTCACCGACCTGCGCTGTTTCCTGCGGTCCAAGCGCTGCCGTAGGTTCGTCCATGATCAGGATGCGGGCATTGAACAGGATGGCGCGCGCGATTGCCACCGATTGGCGCTGTCCGCCGGACAGGCGGGCAACGGGGTCCTTGAAGCGCTGGAAGCGCGGATTGAGACGGCCCATCACTTTGCGCGCTTGCGCCTCCATGGCGACATCGTCCAGCGTGCCCCAGGACGTCATCAGCTCGCGGCCGAGAAACAGGTTGGCTGCGGCGTCCACATTATCGGCCAAAGCCAGCGTCTGGTAGATCGTCTCGATGCCGTACTTCTTGGCATCACGCGGGCTGTTGATCGCGACCTCTTCGCCATTGACGAGGATAGCGCCACTGTCGCGCTTGTAGGCGCCGGACAGGATCTTGATCAGCGTCGACTTGCCCGCGCCGTTATGGCCGAGCAGCGCGACCACTTCGCCGGGATAAAGATCAATCGACGCATCATCCACGGCGCGGATGCCGCCGAAAGCGATGGAGATGTCGCGCAGTTCGACGAGAGGCACTTCCTTGGTGGGTGCGAGGGGAACCATGCTTCGCCTCCTAAACGCGCTTGCGGTACATGGTGTCGAGCCACACGGCGAGCACCAATACGAAGCCGACAATGATGTTCTGCAACGGTGTGTCGATGCCGAGCAGCACCATGCCGGATTGCAGGGATTGCATCAGCAGCGCGCCGAGCATGGCACCAAGCACCGTCCCTGCCCCGCCTGCCAACGACGTGCCTCCGATCACGGCCGCGGCGATGACGAGCAGTTCGTCTAGCGTGCCTAGTGCATTGGTGGACGCGTTCAGGCGCGCTGAGGAAATCGCCGCGCCGATGGCCGCCAGAAGACCCATCAGCATGAAGATCTTCATCGTTACCCAACGGGTCGCGATGCCGGCCAGCGCTGCCGCTTCTGGATTGCCGCCGATCGCAAAGACGTAGCGGCCGAAACGGGTGCGGCGCGTCAGGAAGGTCATGACGATACCAACCGCAACGGCCATCAGCACGGGAATGGCGATGCCGTGGGCGATGAACAAACCGCCTTCCGGCAAGGTGATACCGTTTTCCTGGGCATAGCGGCGC
>NZ_DAMBUH010000089.1:0-14044 GCF_032053605.1 Tianweitania sp. | reverse complement strand
CGTCGCAAGCTGAACGGTGACATTGAACATCGACAGGGCTAGCACCCAGCAGGCACCGCCGATCAGCATGCCGAGCGCGACAAGCACCTCATTGCCGCCATAGGCGATCAAGGTGGCGCAGATCGCAAAACCGATAAAGGAGCCGCGCGCGATGTTCTCGTTGGAGGTCATCTGCCGCACCTTGCCACCGAGAAAGGCGCCTCCGACGGCACCGATGCCGTAGCAGCCAAGCAGGAGGCCATAAAGCAGTGGACCGCCGCTGGGCAGGTCGCGTGCCACAATCGGCAGCAGCGCGAGCACGATGATCGCGGTGAAGCCGAACAGGAAGCCGCGCAGCAGCACCTTCTCGATCTGCGGCGACATCGCGACATAGCGCAGGCCGGAAAACATTGCGCTGATCAGCGGCTCACGCGGCAGGGTGCGCGGCGGGGTTTCCAGCTTCCAGCGTGAAATGACGAACAAAAGCGGCAGATAGCTGAACGCGTTCACCGCAAAGGCCGCCACTGCGCCGGCTGTTGCCACGATAATACCGCCGATCGCGGGGCCGACGCTGCGGGTCAGATTGAAGTTGACGCTGTTGAGCGCCACGGCATGCGGCAGGTCGCTGCGCGGCACCATTTCGCCCACGGAAGCCTGCCAGGATGGATTGTTCAAAGCCGTGCCGCAGCCGATCAGAAAGGTGAAGCCGAGCAAAAGCCAAGGCGTCATCCAGCCGAGATAGGTGAACAGCGCCAGAAACAGCGACACGACGAGCATGAAGGACTGCGCGGTCAGCATCACGCGGCGGCGATTGAAGTTGTCGGCCACTGCGCCCGAGGCCAGCGAAAAGATCATGACCGGCAGTGTGGTGGACGCCTGAACCAACGCGATCATGTCGGCCGATGGCGCAATCGAGGTCATCAGCCAGGCCGCGCCCACCGACTGGATGAGCCCGCCAAGATTGGAAGCAAGGCTGGCGATCCAGACCATGCGGAAGATCGGGGATCGGAACGGAGACAAAGGCGAGCTTGGCAGCACCACGGGTTTTGCGGTTTCAACCTGGGCGCTGGTCGACGGTTCGACGCTGCTGCCTGTTGCTCGATCAGTCACACTACTTCCTCATGCGCTCGGCGCACTTAAAACCGCATCCGTGCTTCGGGCTACCTGTCACCTTTTGCCGGGAAAGCAAGTTCTTCCACAAGAGACAGCTCAGCTGAAAACAGCTGTGCCAAGTCGCTCATCAACGAAGCAAATTTCCTACTTTCTTGGCCAGAAAGAGGCCGTGAGTTCGCGGGCGGTCTGCAAAATCGTGCCGCGTGGTTCGGGATCGCCTTCCACGATCGCGCCCATGAAGTTGCGTGCCTGTTCGAAGGTGATGTGCGGCGGGATCGGGCCGACATTTGGGTCTGTGACCATGTCGAGCACGAAGGGCTTGTTGGATGAAAGCGCTTCTTCCCAGGCCGGACCAACCTCTTCAGGCCGTTCGACGCGGCGACCGCCTAAGCCGATCAGCTTGGCGACTTCGGCATAAGGCACGTCCGGCAGGGTCTGGCTGGGTTCCCACTTCGGATCACCTGACTGGACGCGTTCTTCCCACGAGACGTAAGCGAGATCGCGATTGTTGAGTGCCATCACGATCAGGCGGGGATCAGACCAGCGCTGCCAATATTTGGCGATCGTGATCAGTTCGGACATGCCGTTCATCTGCATCGCGCCGTCGCCCACGAGTGCGATCACCGGACGATCGGGATGGGCGAATTTGGCGGCGATCGCGTAAGGCACCGCACAGCCCATCGTGGCCAGCATGCCGGACACCGACCCCATCATATCCTCGCGAAACTTCAGATTGCGCGCATACCAGACGGAGGTCGTGCCGCTGTCGGCCACAACCACGCTGCGATCGGGCAGGCGTTCCGACAATTCGTGCACGACACGCTGCGGATTTATCGGGTCGGCCTCTACCATGGCCGCTTCCTGGGTCTGCGCCCAGGCTTCAGACGTGGCGTCGCGGATTTTGTCTTGCCAGCTGCGATCCTGCTTGTGGTCGAGAAGCGGAAGCAGTGCCTCCAGCGTGGCACGCGCATCGCTGAGGAGGTTGACTTCCATCGGGTAGCGCAGGCCGAGCATCCCAGCGGAAATGTCGATCTGCACGCCGCGCGCCTGACCGGGCTTGGGCAAGAACTCGGTGTAAGGGAAGCCGGACCCGACCATCAACAGCGTGTCGCATTCCTGCATCATCGTCCAGCTGGCCTTGGTGCCGAGCAGGCCGATCGATCCGGTGCAGAACGGAACGTCATCGGACAGAACGGCCTTGCCGAGCAAAGCCTTGGCCACGCCCGCGCCAAGCTTTTCGGCCACCGCCAGCACGGCTTCGCTGGCACCAAGCGCGCCTGCGCCTACCAGCATGGCGACCTTGTTGCCGGCATTGAGGATGTCGGCGGCGCGGCGCAGTTCCGCCTGGTCCGGCACCACTGGCGAGAGGTCGATGCCGGGACCGGAATGGGTCATGCCATGCGCCATCGCCGGCTGTTTCATCGGCTCCATCTGCAGATCGTTCGGCAGGATCACGCAGGTGACCCTTCGCTCGGCCTTGGCGATGCGATATGCGCGATCGATGAGATGCGGCACCTGTTCGGGCGTAAAGGCCGTTGCCACAAAGGCGCTGGCGACATCCTTGAACAGGGATTGCAGGTCCATGTCCTGCTGGTAGTGCGAGGCGATCGCGCTACGTGCCTGCTGGCCGACCAGAGCCACCACCGGCTGGTGATCGCCTTTGGCATCGTAAAGGCCGTTCAAAAGATGGATCGCGCCAGGCCCCGATGTGGCGATGCAAACCCCAACCTCGCCGGTGAACTTGGCCGTTGCAGTCGCCATCAGGCCCGCCATTTCCTCATGCCGAACCTGCACGAAGTCGATTGCGCCTTCTGTCCGCGCCAAGGCGCCGATCAAGCCGCCGATCCCATCGCCCGGATAGCCGAAGACGCGGCGGACGCCCCATGACTGCAAGCGCTTCCAGATGAAATCAGCGACGGTCTCAGCCATGAAGGCGCTCCTTGGTTCAGGTGGCGGTAAAAAAGAACCGGCTTGATCTGCCTTTATCTCAACCCGTCAGGGTCTGCCCTGTTCCATTCGTCGAGGGTTGGTCCCGCTCGCACCAGCAGCCGGTAAAGTTTTGCGTGATCGGGAACAGGTGTCCGCGCTGAGGCTTAGCCACCCGCCATCTCACACAAGATTGGAGACACTGATGACATCCGACAACGCCGATCGCTCCCGGCGTCTTCTTGTCGGCGGCATGTCCGCCGGCCTCGTCACGGCTTTCGCCAGCCGTGCAAGTGCACAGGAAAGCGGTGGAGCTGCCAAGCCTGCAGCGGCAGCGGCTTCAACGCCGGCTGAAGCCTTGCAGGACCCGACGACGAAGTACCCCAAGCCGCCCTTTCCTGCACAAACGCAGGAATGGCCAGGCCTTGCCAGCAAGATGGATCCGAAGCCGGATCATGGCGAGGAAAGCTACAAAGGCTCAGGACGGCTGGCTGGTCGTAAGGCTCTGATCACCGGCGGTGATTCCGGTATGGGCCGTGCAGCGGCAATTGCCTATGCCCGCGAAGGCGCTGATGTCGCCATCAACTACCTGCCGCAGGAAGAATCCGACGCCAAGGAAGTTGTTGCGCTGATCGAAGCGGAAGGACGCAAGGCGGTCGCTATCCCCGGTGATCTGCGCGATCGCGACTTCTGCACCAAGCTGGTGGAAGATGCCGCACGCGAACTCGGCGGTCTTGATATCCTCGTCAACAATGCCGGACGCCAGCAGGCCAAGGAATCCTTACTCGACATTTCCGACGAATGGTTCGACTGGACCTTCAAGACCAATGTTTACGCCATGTTTTGGCTGACGAAGGCGGCTCTGCCGCATCTGAAGCCGGGCTCGTCCATCATCGTGACGACGTCGGTGCAGGCTTATGACCCCAGCGAGAACCTCGTCGACTATGCGATGACCAAGGCGTGCGGCCAGAGCTTTACCAAGAGCATGGCCAAGCAGTTGGCGCCGAAGGGCATTCGCGTGAATGGCGTGGCGCCGGGTCCAGTGTGGACGCCGTTGCAGCCGAGCGGGGGGCAGTTGCCGGAAGACATTCCGCAATTCGGCGCTGACGCACCACTGGGCCGCGCCGGTCATCCGGCCGAGCTTGCCGGTATTTATGTGCTGCTCGCATCGAACGAAAACAGCTTCGCGACCGGTCAGGTTTATGGCGCGGTCGGCGGTGCTGGCGGTCCATAGTCGCTATATGGCGGCGTAGAACGCCTAAATCACAGCACAATATGAAGGGAGCGCCGTGCATCGGCGCTCCCTTCATTTATTTGGTGCACACGAAGCGCCAAACAGGCGCAGCCGTTAAGCTGCGGTTTCGAGCAGCGATTTCACGAGGTCCAATCGCCCCGAACCGGGCTCGGATGGCTTAGCCAAAATCAGGCGATCTTCGCGACGCGAGATGTCGTCTCCTCTCAGCAAGGATTTCCAACGTCCTTCATTCGGCGTCTTGCGGAAGCTGATCGCGGTAGCTTTGGGGCCGGCATCGACGCGCGCGATGCCATGGTCGCGGGCGAGCAGTTTCAGCCGCGTCAGGTCGAGCAAAGTGGTGACGGCTTCCGGTGGCTCCCCGAAGCGGTCGGCGATTTCTTCGGCAAAGGCGTCGAGTTCGTCGGCGCGCGTGATGCGCTGGAGGCGGGCATAGAGGTTCAGGCGGATCGTGGCTTCCGGCACATAGTCCTGCGGGATCGACCCCGCCATTTCCAGATTGATCTCCGGCTCGGTGCGATCGCTCGCCGCATCCCCGCGCGCGGCATCCACGGCTTGTGCGAGAAGACGCTGATACAGGCTGACGCCGATCAGCTTCATGTGGCCGGCCTGTTCTTCGCCCATGAGATCGCCGGCGCCGCGCAGGTCGAGATCCCTGGCGCTAATGGCGAGGCCCGAGCCGAGGCGGTCGAAGGCAACCAGCGTCGAGAGACGGGAACGCGTGGCATCCGGAACTTGCTTGTCGGCTTCGGTGAGGAGATAGGTGACGCCTTGCGTCCTGCCGCGACCGACTCGGCCGCGCAGCTGGTGGAGCTGGGCGAGGCCGAAGCGGTCGGCGCGCCAGACGATCATCGTGTTGGCTCGGGGAACGTCGAGACCGCTTTCGATGATGTTGGTGGAGAGCAGAATATCGCCGTCGCCGGCGGCAAAGCCGACCATGATCTCGTCCATGGCCTTGGCATCCATCTTGCCGTGAGCCACGCGCAGCTCGAGCTTGGGCACGAGGGTTTTCAGCAGGTCTTCGATCTCACCGAGATCCTCAATGCGGGGCGCGACGAAGAAGCTCTGGCCGCCCCGCCGCTTCTCACGGATCAACGCGGTCTTGAGCGAGGCTGCATCGTAAGGCGCGAGGAAGGTTCGGATCGGACGGCGACGCGCCGGGGGGCTCGCCAGCACGCTGACATCCTGCACGCCGACCATCGCGGATTGCAGCGTGCGCGGAATGGGCGTTGCGCTCATGGTCATCGTATGAAGGGCCGGTGCGAGAGAGCGCATCTGCTGCTTCAGCTTGGCGCCAAAGCGATGTTCCTCATCGATCACCAGCAAGCCAAGATCTTTGAAGCCGACATCTTCCGCAACCACGGCCTGGGTGGCGACGACGATGCCGATCTCGCCTGATTTTAAGCCTTCCTTCACGGCGTCCATTTCCGCCCCGGCCGTGATGCGGGAGAGATGGCCGACCTTGATGCCGCTTTCGGCAAAGCGGCGCTGGAACACCTCGAAATGCTGGCGCACCAGAACGGTCGTCGGCGCGACCATCGCGACCTGCTTGCCGGCGAGCGCCACGGCGGCGGCGGCGCGCAAGGCAATCTCCGTTTTGCCGAAACCGACATCGCCGCAGATCAGCCGGTTCATCACTTTGCCGGATTCCAGATCGTCAAGCACTGCCTCAATCGCTGCTGCCTGATCCGGCGTTTCGGGATAAGGGAAGCGCGACGCGAACTTGGCGTAGGCCGCGCGGGGCGGCTTGATCTCTTCAGCCACTTCTTCGGCACGCGCCTTGGCGGCTGCAATCAGATCGGCTGCCGCCTTGTCGATTTCCCGACTGACGACGGCGCGACGCTTCAGCCAGGCATCCGTGTTGAGGCGATCGAGCTTCACGACTTCGGCTTCCGCGCCATAGCGCCAGATGCGGCCGAACTCCTCGACCGGCGACAGAACCGATGCTTCGCCGTGATATTCCAGGCGAACCGCGTCGCGCTCGGCACCATTTACGGTCACGCTTTCCAGCGCACGCAAGATGCCGACGCCACGATCTTCGTGGATAACCACATCGCCCACGCGCAATTCAGGTTCAGACAGCAGATCCTCGGTGGTGGCTTCGCTGTCGCTCAGCCGCGCGCCGAACAGGTCCGGGGCCGCGATAACCGTGATGTTGTTGTTTTCATCGATGAAGCCGCCGTGGAGATCGAACGCCCCTGTCAGCACGCTGCCTTCCGGCGCATCAAGTGCTGCCTGCCAGGTCTCGACGCTGTTCACCTTGCCTTCGATGTTGCGCGCCAGAATGCGCGACAGCCGCTTCAGCTCGGTGGCAAAGCCGGTCACCAGCACGCGCTTGCCGGCCTCGACCTGCTCCGTTACGAAGCGGCCAAACGCTTTTTGCGGCTGAGTTTCCACGGTAAAGCGCGGCGCGGCCTCCACAGCGCCGACATCGATCATCACCGGCTTGCGGCTCTTGAGCGTTTTCTTCCAGGACTTGGCGTCGAGGTAATAGGTGTCGCCGCCCCGCGTCTTGCCTTCGCCGAACTCGCGGCGCGCCTGACGCGCATCGTCGATCAGGTCGAGGGCGGTAACGGCACGCTCTTCCGCTTCTTCCGACAAGCTGACGGCGAAATCGGGCAGACGGTCAAACAGCGTGCCCATCTCGCCGTACAGCGCCGACATTCGTGCTTCCATGCACTGGATGTACCCAGCAGCGTCGGCATTGTCTTCGCCGGCCGGGACTACCGCCTCACTGGCCGCACCGAATGTGATCGTTTCGATCGAGTCGTCGGTGCGCTGCGTGGCAGGATCATAGGTGCGGATATCCTCTACCACCTCACCTTCGCCGAGGATGATGCGGACCGGAAAAGTGTCGGAGGCCGGGAAGATGTCGACGACATCGCCGAGCAAGGCGGCTTCCCCGGCTTCATCGACGCGGTCGTCCAAAATGTAGCCGGTGCGGTCGAGAAAGGCGCTCAGCGCGTCGCGATCGAGCGTCTCGCCCGAGGTGATCGAGAAGCTAGCATCGAGCACGATTTCAGCTGGCGGCAGGCTTTGCAGCATCGCTTCCGGCGAGGTCACGACCAGCCGGCGTCTGGCCGGCTCCGCATCGATTGCGGCCAGTACCGCCATGCGCCGTCCCATGCAGTCGCGCTGCGGCGGTGTGCGATCATAGGGCAGACAGTCCCAAGGCGGCAGAACCAGCACATCGATCGCGGGATCGAAGCAGCGCAGGGCACGCGCGAGCTCGTCGGCATCGCGCTCGCTACGCGCTATGTGAATGAGGCCGGGGGCATCGAGCTTGGCAAAAAAGGAAAGCAGGTGCGCCGCGACGGCAGACGCCGGGGCATGGTGAACAACAAGATCGGTCGGCATCGGTAACGCGCCTGGAACAAGCTGCGGATCAGTGTCAGCCGCGGCTAAACGAGATGGCATGGAAGATCCTCAAGAAAAGCAGCATCCAAACCGCGTCGCCTTTGAACCGTTCCGGGCCAGCCAACAGCGTCCTGACAAACCTTGTCCGGTGTCAGACGTTTCCCTTGAACGCGCATCGGTGCGGTGACGGTTTGCCGCGCCGGCGAAATTTGGAAAATCTGACCGATTTCGGCGACTTTCGTCTAAGGACGTTCTCTTTGATGGAGGTTCCGCGAACCCGGGTTCCTCGACTTAGATGCTAGAAAACAAGTAGCTATACGCTCCAGATTTCGGACTACCTTGTGACCCCAAACCCCGCTTCCCATCCGCCTGCTTACCCCTCCGCCACGCCGCCCGCTTTGATCCAGCTGCGCGAGGTGGAAAAGACCTATGGCGGCCGTGCCGGCTCGAATGCTGTCACCGCACTGCACACGATCACCCTCGACGTGCCGAAAGGCGCGATCCTCGGTGTGATCGGGCGTTCGGGCGCGGGCAAGTCGACCTTGATCCGGCTGGTGAACGGGTTGGAACAGCCGACGCGTGGCCAGGTGATCGTCGATGGCGTCGAAATGTCGGCGCTGGATGAACGCGCTTTGCGCCATGAGCGCCGCGCGATCGGCATGATTTTCCAGCATTTCAACCTCCTGGCGCGCCGAACCGCCTTCGACAATGTCGCCCTTCCGCTGGAGATCGCGGGCGCGAGCCGCGCCGAGATCAAGGCGCGCGTCATGCCGCTGCTCGACCTCGTCGGTCTGGCCGACAAGGCGCGGCGTTACCCGGCTGAACTATCGGGCGGCCAGAAGCAGCGCGTTGGCATCGCGCGGGCTCTGGCGACCAACCCCAAGGTGCTGCTTTCGGATGAAGCAACCTCGGCGCTCGATCCCGAAACCACCGAACAGATCCTGACGCTGCTGCGCCGGGTCAATGCCGAGCTCGATCTGACCATTTTGCTGATCACGCATGAAATGTCGGTGATCAAGTCGGTGACGGACCGCGTCGCGGTGATCGATGGCGGGCGCATCGTGGAAGAAGGACCGACCTTCGACCTGTTCACGCGGCCGCAGCATCCAACGACGCGCTCCTTCGTGTCGTCCATCACCGGCAACGAACTGCCGGCGCATCTGGCCAGCCGCTTGAGCGCCAAGCCGTTGGCCGGCAGCCAGGTTCTGGTGCGCCTCACTTTCACAGGCGGCGATGCTAGCCAGCCTTTCTTGTCAGTGCTGACGCGCAAGCTCGACATCGATCTCGGCATCATCCAGGGCAATGTGGATTATATTGGCGGCCATCCGTTCGGCACGCTGGTGGTTAGCACGCCCGCCGACCAGAATCGCTTGCAGGCGCTGACGGATGCGTCGCGCGAACTCGGCCTTCATGTGGAGGTACTCGGCTATGTGGCCTGACGTCTTTTCCCCGCAGATCCTCAATCTGCTGATATCCTCCTTCGGCCAGACGCTGTGGATGGTGGGCGTGTCCGGTTTGATCGGCTCGCTGATCGGCATTCCGCTCGGCGTGTTTCTCGCGACCAGCCGGTCCGGCGAACTGTTTGCAGCACCCTGGGCCAACAGCGTACTCGGCTTGATCGTGAATGCTGCGCGCTCGACACCCTTCATCATCCTCGTGGTGGCCATCGTGCCGCTGACGCGCTTCATCGCCGGCACGTCGATTGGCACCAAGGCCGCGATCGTGCCGCTGACGATTGCCGCCGCTCCCTTTATCGCCCGCGTGATCGAGGGCGCCATTCGCGGCGTGGACCAGGGCCTGATCGAAGCCGCGCGGTCCATGGGCGCAACGCCGCTGCAGATCGTGCGCAAGGTTCTGCTGCCGGAAGCCCTGCCGGCCATCACGCTGGCGCTGACGCTGACCGTGGTCAGCTTAATCGGCTATTCGGCGATGGTGGGGGCGGTTGGCGGCGGCGGGCTCGGCGATCTCGGCATCCGCTTCGGTTACCAGCGCTTCATGCCCGACGTCATGCTGACGGTGGTGCTGGTACTGATCATCCTCGTGCAGGGCGTGCAAAGCCTTGGCGATTTTCTTGCGCGGCGCTTCGACAAGCGTTCGCGGTTCTAAACCCCTCCCAACCAAGGATCCTGAAATGACGCTCAAAACCCTCGTTGCCGGCCTCGCGCTCGGCCTTGCCTTCACCGCCGCTGCTTCGGCCGAAACGATCAAGATCGGCGTGACGCCTGGACCGCATGCCCAGATCCTGGAAGCCGTGAAGCCGCTTCTGGCGCCCAAGGGCATCGATCTCGAGATCATCGAGTTCTCGGATTACATCGTGCCGAACGAAGCGCTGTCTTCGGGCGAGTTGAACGCCAACTCCTTCCAGCACCAGCCTTACCTCGACAACCAGGTTAAGGATCGCGGCTACAAGATCGAATCCGTCGCCACCACGGTGAACTTCCCGATCGGCGTGTATTCCAACAAGGTCAAGAAGATCGCCGACCTGGCCGACGGCGCTGAGGTTGCGATCCCCAACGACCCGACCAATGGCGGCCGCGTTTTGCTGCTTCTGGCCGATGACGGCGTGATCAAGCTCAAGGACGGCGTCGGCACCACCGCCAGCATCGCCGACATCACCGAGAACCCGAAGAACCTGAAGATCGTCGAGATCGACGCCGCCCAGCTGCCGCGCGCCCTGCCCGACGTCGATGCCGCCGGCATCAATACAAACTATGCCGAACAGGCCGGCCTCGACCCGGTGAAGGACCCGATCCTGCGTGAAAGCCCGAAGGGTCCTTATGTCAACGTCATTGCGGTTCGCAGCGAAGACAAGGACAAGCCCTGGGTGAAGGAACTGGTCGCGGCCTATCATTCGGCCGAGATCAAGGACTTCGTCGAGAAGACCTTCAAGGGCTCGGTTCTCGCCAGCTGGTAAAACCAGCCTGCCTTTGACTGCCTGGCAAGCTCATGTCTTCTCTTGGGATGCATGAGCTTGCCCCTCTAGGTATCGGTGCCCTCGTCGCCTGGTGAAGCCATCGGCACCGACGCGATCTTCGTTGGCTCTTCCGATGAAAGCCGGCTTTCGACGAGTTTCACGCCGCTAAGCCTCGCATTGAATATCCGCTCGACAAGCGCAGCGATCGCTTCGGCCGCCCGGGGCAGCGGCATTCCGTGTTCGCGGATGTTGGAAACACAGTTGCGGCTGGAGTCCGGCGTGCCGGAGATGGGCGCATAAGTCAGATAGGCGCCGAGACTATCGGCGGCTGACAGGCCCGGACGCTCTCCGATCAGCGTGATGGTCACACGGGCGCCCAAGGTTTCGCCAATCGCATCGCCGAGCGCAACTCTGGCGCGGCGTGCCACGACGATCGGCGCCAGGAGCAAGCCGGCCGCCTCAAGCCGTCGGACGAGATCGGCCACAAGAGCCGCCGCATTAAGGTTGATCGCCGTTGCCGACAGACCGTCTGCAATGATGATCACGACATCAAAGCGCCCGCTTCGATCGGCCAAAGCCTGACGGGAAGCAGGTGCAAGCAGGCGGCCCTTGTCGGGTCGGCGCACGTAATCGGCACGATCGACCGCCTCGCTTTCCACGGTGATGATCGGCAAGCCAAGCGGGTCGAGATGCGCCAACAACGCGTCCTCGTCGACTTCAGACCAAACGGCGGCGCGGGCTCGCGCGTGATCGAGCTGGAACCGTTGTTCATGCGCTGTCGGCGTGCTGGATCCGGCTCGCCCCAGCGCAATGCGCGCCTGCGTCAGCTCAGCGAAATCGCTGAGCTCCGTGCGTGCAGGCTCGGAAGCGGGGTGGGTGGTGAGCTTGCTCATGCGGCGGCATCCGCGCTGGTCCGCATCGCCTCGATCAGCGCGGGCGGCATGTGGTCTTTCAACCGGCCCGCTTCATCGGCGAGGCCGACGTCAACCATCCAGGCCTCGAATTCGGGGGCAGGCCTCAAACCCAGCGTTTCGCGCGCAAAGATCCCGTCGTGGTGCGACAGCGACTGGTAGTTCAGCATGACATCATCGGCGCCCGGTACGGTGATGACGAAGTTGACGCCGGCCGCGCAGAGAAGCGTCAACAGCGTATCCATGTCTTCCTGATCGGCATCGCAATGGTTGGTGTAACAGACATCCACCCCCATCGGCAGGCCAAGCAGCTTGCCGCAGAAATGGTCCTCAAGCCCGGCGCGGATGATCTGCTTGCCGTTGAAGAGATATTCCGGGCCGATGAAGCCGACCACCGTGTTGACCATAAAGGGATCAAACGCCCTTGCGACAGCATAGGCACGCGCTTCCATGGTCTGTTGATCGACACCGAAATGCGCGTCAGACGACAACGCCGAGCCCTGCCCGGTCTCGAAATACATGACGTTGCGGCCGATCGTGCCGCGGTTCAGCGACAAAGCCGCGTCCTGCGCTTCGCGCAGCATCGCCAGACTGACGCCGAAGCCTTCATTGGCCTTTTGCGACCCGGCGACGGACTGGAAAACGAGATCCACGGGCGCGCGCTTTTCCATCGCCCGCAAGGCGACCGAAACGTGACCAAGACAGCAGGTCTGGGTGGGGATAGACAGGCGCTGGCGCAGGTCATCAAGCAGCGTCACGATGCGCATGTAGTCGGCAAGGCTGTCGGTGGCAGGATTGACGCCGATCACCGCGTCGCCCGATCCCATCATCAGACCGTCAACGGCCGACAGCGCGATGCCGAATGAGTCGTCGGTGGGATGATTGGGCTGGTTGCGCAAGGACAGTCGCCCCGGCAGGCCCAGCGTGTTGCGGAAACGGGTGACGACGCGCCGCTTGTCGGCAACGGCGATCAAGTCCTTGACCCGCATGATCTTCGACACGGCCGCAACCATTTCCGGCGTCAGCCCATAAGTCACGGCTTCAAGCTCGGTCTGACCAACCGACGATGATAGCAGCCATTCGCGAAATTCGCCGACGGTCAGGCTGGCCACAGGCGAAAAGGCGTCGGGGTCATGCTGCCTGGCGATCAGCTCCGACACATCGTCATGCTCGCCATCGATCAGCTGCTGTTCAAGGAAAGCGCGCAAAGGCAGATCGGCCAGCGCCATCTGAGCAGCGAGCCGTTCAATCGGTCCGTCTGCCGCGATGCCTGAAAGCTCATCGCCCGAGCGCTGCGGCGTCGCTTTCGCCATCAGTTCGGCAAGCGTGCTGAACCTGTAAACCGTCTGGTCGATCACGGCACGATAAGACATGGAAGGCCTGCCACAGTCTGGTTGACGCCGAACATCCCGCCGCCGACGATGCGACAGGCTGCCTATACATCAACGCGCCGACGCGTTTCCATCAAGCCGTGAGCGGCTTTCTCGGCGAAAAAATCGGATATCAACCGCAAGACAGCGCCTTGCGTGTAAACACCAAAACTCATCAAGACGTGCGGGACTGCGGAAAAACAGCTTGTTCCGGGGGGAAGCTGGGCTGACCGGATGATCATCATCGGAAAATGGTGCCGCTTGCGTGACTCGAACACGCGACCCCCGCATTACGAATGCGATGCTCTACCAACTGAGCTAAAGCGGCGTCGCCAAGCGGACGGAAGATGTCTCGAAGCGATCGTGGGCGGCTCATAGCTGGATTGGAGGCTGAGATCAAGCGAAAGCGTGCGAGGCTCTCGTTCAACCAATGTCGATGCGTCAAGGCGATGCGCGGCGGGTAGTTGCGCCCTATGTGACGGGTCAACGGAGCAGCTATCTGGTTTGGAGTTTTTCATGGCAGGACGATCCTCTTTCGGCTTTATGGGTCGGTTCGGGCGCTCTGCCGATCTGCGTGCCTTCGACAAGGGCTTGCGGCGCTGCGATGTGCATCCCGCCCAAGTGGTCGATGGCGTGAAGCTCGCGGCCGTTCGGCTGGTGCAAAAGCACGGAAACGCCGACAGCCTGCCGGAGCGCGCCTATGAAGATGCCGCAGCACTCGTCGCTTTTACCGTATTGGGCGAAGGCCGGATGGCTGAATTGCTAGGCCAAGGCCTGGCGGGAACGCTGGCCGCGCGTGTCGAGCGGGCGGCGGATTATCCGGATGGGCTCGATGCCGAACTCATCCTTCTGGCGCTGCACGCGGGACTGGTTGCGCCCCATGTGGCCGACGCGTTCGGCCTGGCGATCGACGAGGCCTGACAGGTCCAGTCATTAGGCGTTCGTGTGCGGGTTGCAGGATCGTGGCACAGCTGCGATTGAACCCGTTGCCGCTCTGCGTTAACGATTCGAACACGGCAAGGCTCAAGAGGACCCGGTGGACACACTCGAACGCGCCATTCGATCAGCGCTCGACAAGGGCGATGCTGGGGATCGTGCATACCGCGAAAAGGTGTACCAATCCGCTTTCGCGGCGCTCGAACGCGCCTTGAACAATCCCAACGTGTCGGAGGAAAGCGCACTGGCGCGCCGTTCCAGCTTGCAGCAGACAATCGCTCGCGTG
>NZ_DAMBUH010000088.1:0-14072 GCF_032053605.1 Tianweitania sp. | reverse complement strand
CGCTCGCCGGCCTGATCGCCGTTGGTGCCGTCGGTGGTTTGGCGGTTCTTGGCCTCGGCGCACTGGCTTTGCGCTCGCGCTTCAAGCCGGCGCCGAAGCGTCGCTTGCGCAGACACCGGCTGCGCTAGGTTGGAAGGACCGACTGGAAGGCCTGCATCATCGCAGGCCTTTTTCTATTACGAATGCGTGCCGTCGAGCGGCGGCAGCAGGCGGACGCCGAAGGTCTCGTCGCCTTCAAACAGCAGCTGCACGCCCCGCATCTCGAAAGCCCGGACAAGCAAGTCTTCCGAGGAGCGGTGCAGCGCATGGCGATGACACTCGAAATCCTTGATCGTGCTGCGTGAAACGCCCGCCGTCACGGCAAGCTGCTCCTGCGTCCAGTTGAGCAGGCCACGAGCGGCACGACATTGCTCCGGAAATAAAGGCATTTTTATCGAAAACCCTCGCGAAACACCCTTGCCGTTTCGTACCCAAGTCAACCATAATGGGTGAGATATCGCAAGAGCCGTGATTTGTTGGAAGGGCCCGCACCGGATGGCCAGTGAAACCATGCTGATGATGCTGATCGTCCTGCCTTTCGCAGGCGCATGCTTCGCAGCCTTGTTTCCAGCCAATGCCCGCAACGCAGAAACCTGGGCCGCGGCGCTCGTCACACTCGGCACGGTTGTGTTGTCGGCCTGCCTGTTCCCGTCGGTGGCCACTGGCACGCCGGTGCGGCTCGACATCGAGTGGCTGCCAACGCTCGGACTGTCGTTCAGCCTGCGCATGGATGGCTTTGCATGGCTGTTTGCCATGCTGGTCTCGACCATCGGCTTTTTGGTGGTGATCTATTCCCGCTATTACATGTCGCCGGACGACGCGATCCCGCGCTTCTACGCCTTCTTCCTTGCCTTCATGGGCGCGATGCTCGGCATCATCCTGTCGGGCAACCTGATCCTGCTGGTGGTGTTCTGGGAGCTCACCAGCATCATTTCCTTCATGCTGATCGGCTATTGGTACCAGAAGGCCGATGCACGCGACGGCGCCCGCATGTCGCTCACCATCACCGGCATTGGCGGATTGGGCCTGCTGGCCGGCGTTCTGCTGATAGGGCACATCGTCGGCAGCTATGATCTGGATGTGGTGCTGGATTCGGGCGATCTGATCCGCTCTCATCCGCTTTATCTCACGGCGACCTGCCTGATCCTGCTCGGCGCCTTCACCAAAAGCGCGCAGTTCCCGTTCCATTTCTGGCTGCCCAACGCGATGGCGGCACCGACGCCGGTATCCGCTTTCTTGCATTCCGCAACCATGGTGAAGGCCGGCGTTTTTCTGATGGCACGGCTCTGGCCGGTGCTGGGCGGAACCTATGAATGGTTCTGGCTCACGGGTTTTGCGGGCGCCATGTCGCTGCTGCTTGGTGCCTATTTCGCGATCTTCCAGCGCGACATCAAAGGCCTGCTCGCCTATTCCACGATCAGCCATCTCGGTCTGATCACGCTGCTGCTCAGCCTCGGCAGCCCGCTCGGTGCCGTTGCTGCCATCTTCCACATGATGAACCATGCGACCTTCAAGGCGTCGCTTTTCATGGCGGCGGGCATCATCGACCATGAGAGCGGCACCCGCGACATGCAGAAGCTGGGCGGCTTGTTCAAGCTGATGCCCTATACGGCCACCCTCGCGATGGTCGCGAGTGCCGCAATGGCCGGCGTGCCGCTGTTGAACGGCTTCCTGTCGAAGGAAATGTTCTTTGCCGAAGCGATCGAAACCCATGCGGATTCGATCCTCGATACGGCCGCGCCTTATGTCGCCGTGCTGGCCAGCGCCTTCGCTGTGACCTATTCCATGCGCTTCATTCATGCCGTGTTCTTCGGTGATCGTCCTGACGATCTGCCCCGCGAGCCGCATGAACCGCCCTTCTTAATGCGCTTGCCGATCCAGTTGCTGGTACTGGCCTGTCTAGTGATCGGCATCTTCCCGGCTCTGACGGTCGGGCCATTCCTTCATGTCGCGGTTGTTTCGGTGCTTGGTGAAGAAACCCCGGCCTACAGCCTGGCTGTCTGGCACGGCCTGACCCTGCCTTTGGTGATGAGCATCATCGCGCTGTTGGGCGGCGCCTTGCTTTACGTTCTTTTGCGCCACTACCTCGCCCATTGCGAAGAAGGCCCGCCCTATTTCCGGCGTTTGAAGGGACAGCGCATCTTCGAGCGCGCGTTGGTGTTCGTATCCTGGCGCGGCGCGAAATTGGTGGAAACCACGTTCGGCACCCGCCGCTTGCAGCAGCAGTTGCGCCTGTTAATTGGCGTCGCCCTGGTGGCTGCCTTCATCCCGCGTTACAATCGCGGCTTCGATCTCGGCGTTCTGCAATGGGGCCAGACCGACATCGCGTTCGGCCTGTTGTGGATGGTCGGCATCGCTTGCGCCGTCGGTGCTGCCTATCAGGCCAAGTTCCACCGCCTTGTGGCGCTGATCCTGCTCGGCGGCGCCGGCGTCGTGACTTGCATCACCTTTGTTTGGCTGTCCGCGCCCGACCTCGCCGTCACGCAGTTGCTCGTGGAGATCGTCACGGCCGTGCTGATCCTGCTGGGCTTGCGCTGGCTGCCTAAGCGCTGGGAAGACACAGAACTCGGCCGCGCACCTCTCGGCACCAAGGTCCGTCGCGGACGCGACCTTCTGCTTGCAGCGATCGCCGGCCTCGGCATGACCTTGCTGAGCTATGCCGTGATGATGCGCCCGTCGCCCGACAGCATCAGCGAGTTCTTCCTGCTCAAGGCCTATGAGGAAGGCGGCGGGCGCAATGTCGTCAACGTCATCCTCGTGGATTTCCGCGGCTTCGATACGTTCGGCGAGATCACCGTTCTTGGCATCGTGGCGCTAACGGTGTTTGCCTTGTTCCGCCGCTTCCGCCCGGCGCCCGATACGATCGATTCGCCGGAACAGCAGCGCATCCAGGCCGCGACCGACGAAGCGCGCTCGGATCGTATCGAGGGTCAAACCGTCAGCGATTACCTGCTGGTGCCCTCCGTCATCATGCAGTGGCTGTTCCCCGTCATCATCGTTCTTGCCGCCTATCTCTTCCTGCGCGGGCATGATCTGCCGGGCGGCGGTTTTGCTGCGGGCGTGGCGATGTCGGCGGCCTTTATCCTGCAATATCTTGCGGCCGGTACGGTCTGGGTCGAAGACCGGCTGCGTATCCTGCCGGTGAACTGGATCGGCCTCGGCTTGCTGATCGCGGCTTGCGTCGGCATCGGCTCCTGGGTGTTCGGCTATCCGTTCCTGACGTCCTATTCGCAGTATGTGGACCTGCCGGTCATCGGCAAGGTTCCGGCAGCCACCGCCATCCTGTTTGATCTTGGCGTCTTCTCGCTCGTGGTCGGCGCCACCGTTTTGATGCTCATCGTCTTCGCTCACCAGTCGATCCGCCGTTTGCGTGCCGCCAAGATCAGCACGACGACGATGGAGGAAATCGTATGATCGAACTGACGCTCGCGCTCGGCATCGGCTTTCTCGTGGGATCCGGCGTGTGGCTCCTGCAGCGCCCGCGCACCTATCAGGTTATCGTCGGGCTTTCCCTGATCTCCTATGGCGTCAACCTGTTCATCTTTTCCATGAGCCGGCCCCGCAGCAATGTGCCGCCGGTGGTGTCCAGCGGTGCAATCAACCCGGCCGATTATGCCGATCCGCTGCCGCAGGCGCTGGTGCTGACGGCGATCGTGATCGGCTTCGCAACCACGGCACTGTTCCTGGTTGTGCTTCTGGTGTCGCGCGGCTTGACCGGCAGCGACCATGTCGACGGCAGGGAGCCGAACTGATGGAGTGGAAAAGCCACCTCCTGATCGTTCCAATTCTGCTGCCGATGATGACCGGCGCGCTGCTGCTTCTGTTCGATGAACGGCGGCATGCGCTGAAGGCGACGCTGAGCGTTATCGCTACCGTCAGCCTGCTCGTCGTCGCCTTCGTTCTCCTGAGTTTCGCCGACAGCGGCGAGCCGGATGCGGCCCGCACCGGCGTGTACCTGCTCGGCAACTGGTCGGCACCGTTCGGCATCGTGCTGGTGCTCGATCGCCTGTCCGCGCTGATGCTGGTGCTGACGGGAACGCTGGCGCTGGCGTCGCTGACCTTTTCGCTGGCCCGCTGGGACCGCATCGGCCCACACTACCACACGCTGTTCCAGCTGCTGCTGATGGGCCTGAACGGCGCCTTTCTGACCGGCGACTTGTTCAATCTCTTCGTGTTCTTCGAAGTGCTGCTGGCAGCGTCCTACGGCCTCGTTCTGCACGGGTCGGGCATCCAGCGCGTGCGTGCAGGCCTGCATTACATCGCCATCAACCTGGCGGCATCGCTGCTGTTTCTGATCGGCGTCAGCCTGATCTACGGCGTCACTGGCACGTTGAACATGGCCGACCTCGCTTTGCGCATTCCAGCCGTTGCAGCCGGTGATCAGCCTCTGCTGCTGGCCGGTGCTGCGGTGCTCGGCGTCGCCTTCCTCGTCAAGGCTGGCATTTACCCGCTCGGCTTCTGGCTGCCGACGGCCTACACGGCGGCCGCCGCCCCCGTGGCCGGCATCTTTGCGATCCTGTCCAAGGTCGGCATCTATATCCTGTTCCGCCTGTCGCTGCTTCTGTTCGGCGTCGATGCGGGTGCCTCGGCCGGCTTCGGTGAGCTCTGGCTGTTCGGCGCCGGCATCGCGACCATCGCCTTCGCCTCCGCCGGCGTTCTCGCATCGCAGGGCATGGCGCGGCTTGCCGGCTTTTACGTGCTCGTATCGTCGGGAACGCTGCTGTCTGCGATCGGCCTGGCGAGCGTCGAAGTCACGTCTGGCGCGCTCTATTACATGGTCAGCTCCACCATGGCGCTGAGTGCCTTCTTCCTTCTCGTCGAACTTCTCGATCGCGCCCAGGACCCCGCCGCCGACGTTCTCGCCGTGACGATGGAGGCCTATGGCGACGATCCGGAAGTCGAGGACGTCGTGGAAGATGCCGGCCTGGTTATCCCCGGTACGATCTCGATTCTCGGCCTGTGCTTCGTGGCCTGTGCCATCCTGCTTGCCGGCCTGCCGCCGCTATCGGGCTTTATCGGCAAGTTCGCGATGCTCGACGCCATTATCGGCTCCGACAAGCCAACGCTCGACGTGTCGCTGTTCGGCTGGATCTTTACCGCCGCCCTGATCGGCTCGGGCCTTGCCGCAATGATCGCCATGGTGCGCGCCGGCATCCGCACCTTCTGGGCGCCGATCGAAGGCATGGTGCCGCGCATCAAGCTCGTAGAAATCACGCCCGTTGCCGGACTTCTGCTGCTTTGCGCGGCCATGAGCGTCGGCGGTGGCCCGGTGCTTCGCTACATGGACGCCACGGCGCGCGCCATGCATGCGCCGCGCGTTTACATCGAGGAAGTCCTTTCAGCCGCCCCGATCCCGCCGCCGGTTGCCGAAGGGAGCCAGCCATGATGCGCGCGGTTCTGCCCTATCCGCTGCTCAGCCTCGGCCTCCTCGTGATGTGGCTGTTGTTGAACGGTTTGTCGGCCGGCCACCTTCTGCTCGGCACCCTGCTCGCGCTGTTTGCGGCAAAGGCGATGACGGCGCTGCAGCCGGCCAAGCCGCGCATTCGCCGTTGGAGTCCGCTGCTGCGCCTCCTTTTCATCGTGGCCGGCGACATTGTGCGCTCCAATCTCGGCGTTGCGCGCCTCGTTCTGGACCGTGGTCACCGCCATCGCACATCCGGTTTCGTGACCATCCCGATCGACCTGCAGGACCGCACGGCGCTGACCGTGCTGGCCGTGATCGTCACCAGCACGCCGGGCACAGCCTGGGTCGAATATCATTCCGCCAGCGGCGAGTTGATGATCCATGTTCTGGATCTGCGCGAAGAACAGGATTGGGTCGATCTGATCAAGAACCGCTACGAGCGGCTGCTGGCGGAGGCTTTCGAATGAGCGGGCTCATCCTTTCCTGGTCCATCACCATCGCTCAGGTTCTGCTTCTGGCCGCAATGGCGTGTGCGGCGATCCGCGTGATGCGCGGTCCGCGCGCGCAGGACCGCGTGCTGGCATTTGACGCGATGTATATCGCCTCCATGCTGTTGCTGCTGACCTTCGGCATCCGCAGCGGCACCACCATGTATTTCGAGGCGGCGCTGATCATCGCCCTGCTGGGCTTCGTGTCCACCGTGGCACTTGCCAAATTTCTGATGCGCGGCGAGGTGATCGAATGAGCCCCGCACCCGCCGACTTCCCGCTTTGGGCCGCCATCCTTGTCGCACTGTTTCTGCTGATCGGATCGGGCCTCACATTCCTGGGAGCGTCCGGACTGCTGCGCTTCAAGAGCTTCTATGAGCGCATCCATCTGCCCACGCTGGGCACGAGCTGGGGTGCCGGCGGCATTCTCGTGGCGTCCATGATCTTCTTTTCCGTGACGCAGTCGCGCCCGGTCGTGCATGAAATCCTAATAGCGCTGTTCGTCACGGTAACGACGCCGGTGTCGCTGATGCTCTTGGCCCGCGCCGCGCTTTACCGCGACCGCACGGAAGGCAATGAAAGCGTGCCGCCGATCGGCCCCGAACCGGAAGACGGTCTGCCGCAGCAGACTGAATAAACGGGTTTAAGCGCCTTCCGGCTCTTTGTTGCCTCCCAGCAGATCGCGTTCGGCCGGCACCACTTCCAGCCTCTGCGGCACCGTGCCGATGTCGATGCCCGTTTCGCGGAAGCGACTCAGCAGGTTCATCAGGATATTGCTGCGCGGCCCATAGGCGACGCGGGGCGACGCCACATGCGCGAAGCAATTGAACATGATGCGGGAATCGGTGATCGCATCCACGAAAACCGATGGCGCCGGATCTTCCAGCACCGCCGTTTCAGCCTTGAACGCATCGAGCACGATGGTGCGCACGGCGACCGGATCAGTTTGGATCTGGATGCGCCCGAGCGGGCCGGCCAGCGTCTTGTTCAGCACCGTCTTGGTGATCAACTCGGAATTCGGCACGATCAGCGTGGAATGATCGGCCAGCACGATTTCCGTCGAGCGTACGCTGATGCGCTTCACGTCACCTTCATCCGTGCCGACACGGATCAGATCGCCGATCTTAATCGGCCGTTCGGCAAGAAGGATCAGGCCGGACACGAAGTTCTGCGTGATCGCCTGGAGGCCGAAACCGATACCGACGGACAAGGCGGACAAGAGCAAAGCGATGCGCTCGACGCCGATATTCAAGGAGGCCAGCGCCCAGATTACCGCCAGCGCGATGCCGACATAGCGCGCAACGAGGCTGACCGAATTGCGACCGCTGCCGTCGAGATCGGTTGCCGGCAGATAGCGGTTTTCCAGCCAGCCCATGAACAGACGCACAAGCGTCAGGCCGATTACCAGCACTATCGCGCCGCGCAGAATCGCGCCCGGCGAGATCGAGATGCCGCCGATCTGGATGCCTTGCGCGAAAGCACCGGCCTGGCTGAACAGCGTATCGAAGCCGCCGCCGCCGCCGAACGGCGTCATCAACAGCGCGAAGGCGACCGCAACGAGGATCAACCGCAACGCGCCGGACAGAAGCAGACCGAACTGGTCGATCATGCTGCCGCGTAAGCCCAGCCCGCGCGACATGGCCGTGCCGAGTGGGCTTTTGCGGGTGAAGACGCTGGTCGCGACATCGTCCACCACGGCCATCAGCAGATAGAGGGTTGCGCCCAACACGGCGGTCCAGGCAATGAACTGGCCGATAAACAGGCTGAAGCTGATATAGCCCAGCAAAAGGGCGATCGTGGAAACAGCTGCGAGAACCCACACAAGCAGAGACAAGACGCTCTGCCCCGCCCCCATCGCGACGCTGGACGCGGCTTCGCTGTCGGCTCTCGATGCCCTAAGTCGTCCCAGAATGAACAGGGCCGTGATGATCAGCAGCAGCTGAAGCACGGCCTCGAGTGTCTGTGAGACGATGGTTGCCGGCTGGCTGGCGCCCACTGCCGTGTTGAAGGCCGTCACCAGAACGTTGAACATCGAAGTCCCGGCAAGCAGCCAGGACAAGGGTGTCAGCCGCGAGGCCGTATCATCCTGCAAAGGCGCGACGCGCCAGGAGGGCTGATCGCGCATCAATATGGCGCTGCCCAGCGCCACCACGAAGCCGCAGAAGCCCGAAGCCCTGACAAAAGCATCCGCAACACTGCTCCAGCGCTCCGGCATCAGCCCGGCCCAGCGCAGACCCTGCACGAAGATGAGAGCGGCAAGGAGAGGTGCCAGCGTGCCGACGATGATGCGCCACAAGGCATTGGCCGAACGGCGGACGCGCCGCCCCGGCGCGCCTTCGATCAGAAAGCGCTGACCGAAATGGCGGAGGAATCTGCGCAGAGGGTATAAGACCACGAAGGCAACCACGGCGCCAAGCAGAGCCTGCCAGGGGAATACGCCCTGCCAGCCCGAGCGAATCTGCTCCATCCCTTGCGAGAAGAACGAGCTGATGCGGCGGGTGTCGCGCGGAAACGCTTCCGCGACATCGCTCCAGAAGGTCGGCGTCAAGGGCGATGCGACGCGCGCTGAGATGCGTTCGTTGAACTGCTCGACCTTGCTGCGGTCGATTTCCTCGACCAGCTGCTGCGCTTCAACGCCGGCCAGACGGCCCCGCTTGATGGCGGCATCGATGCTGGCCCGCTGTTGTTCGAGATTGGCGCGCTCCGCGCTGATGTCGGGCGCTTCCGTGGTTCCTTCCGGAACCGCACCGATGCCAGTCAAACGCGCATCGATCCGGGCAAGCTGTTCTTCGAGCTGTTGCGCAAGGCCGGTTGCCACCTGCTGCGCAGCCACGGCTCGTGCGCGTAAGGCACCCTGCTCGTCATTGTTGACGCGGCGGTCGAGCGCACGATCAACTGCCTGCAGCTCTCCTTCCGCCTGGGTCAGTTGCTCGATCAGCGCGGCAGCAGAGTCACCCTGCGCGAGCGCATGACCAGCAACGGAGAACAGGAGAAGGAAAGAAAGGAGCGCGGGGCGCAGCTTCGAGAAAAACAAGCGACTGTTCCAGATCCAGCATTGATGCGCGCCACGTCATAGCAACGTGACTGCGCAGGCCGCTACCAGCCAGATCAGGCAAAATCGAGGAACAAAGGCTGGAAAAGCCATTCTTTCCCGAAAGAATGGCTCGGCTTGAGTAAGAGTGGAAGCGCTATTTGCCCAAACGAGGCTGCCACAGGATCGGGGCATAGCGCAGCACGAACAATGCAAAGCCGAGGCTCCAAACCAGGCCGCCTGCCGTGATCAGTTCCGCATACAAATCCGGGATCAGCGGAGCCGCCACGCGCAGCAAGGCGCCGACGCAGATCGCCGCGTAGATCAGCGTGATCACGAGGTCGCTGGCGATCACACGTCCGGTGTGGCCGAGGCTGGCGCGGGTCATCACAGCCAGCGTCATCGTTCCAACCGCACCAGCGGTCAGCGTATGCAGCGCGGCGTCGGGCGCGATGACCTCCGGCCAGAAAATGGCGGCGCCCAGCATGCCAACGCCTGCGGCAAGCCAGAGATAACCGACATGCAGAACAAGCACGATCGGCTCCTTCCATGTCGCCCATCCTCCCCAGCGCAAAAGGCGCGCGGCCAGGAGCAGGCCGCCAAGGATCAGCAATCCGCCGGTAACGGCTGCTTCCGGCGCAGCGATCCAGCCGAGCATGGACAGCACGGTTGCAGCAAGGGCCACCTTGTCCAGCGTTCCGAACGGTGCTGGAAGGCTGGTCGAACCCTGCTTCACCAGCCAGTTGCGGGTAAAGCTCGGAATGATCCGCCCGCCGATCAGCGCCAGCAGAATGGCGGTGACGCCGAGAGCCAGGCGCTCGGCAATGCCCTGGCTGAGAAAGCCCGGCGCGTCCGTCTGGCTGGTCTGCGCCATCGCATCATGCTGGTGTCCGCCAGCGGGCGCTGCATCATGTTGATGGCCAACCGTCGCAGCCGTCTCGTGCTGAGCCACCGGTGCGGCATTCGCCCAGGCTTCGTGATGATGCAGGCAGTTGGCCAGCGCGAAGAAGGTGAGAAGCGCGGCGATCGGCATGTTGCGGATGTTCTTGCCCGCAATTACCTCACGCCAGATTGCCACTGCGAGTACGACCGGAAAGGCCATGTCGAGCACGAGCGCTGCCCATGGATTGGCAACAAAGGCCGAGGATAGCCGGCCGATCACCCAAAGCGCCACCAGCACCGCAAGCCGCGTCCCGCTCAGCGGCAACCGCCCGGTCCAGTTTGGCACGGCCGTCAGAATGAAGCCGGCGATCACCGCGGACAGAAAGCCGAAGATCATTTCGTGGGCGTGCCAGTCGTGACCCGAAAACGGCCCGGGAAGTTGGGTGCCGGTTTGATGCGCCCACACCCAGAACGGCACGACGAGCATGGCGTAGACCGCACCGAGGAAAAAGAAGGGCCGGAAGCCGTAGCTCAGGATTGCCGGGGCCTTAAGGTCGCGGCCGCGCCCGTCGATTGAGGTATCGCCGGCTTTGCGCTTTGTCCGAGGCACGGATTGATCGGCACGCGTGATGTTGCGCAGGCTGGTGGGATCGGACACGTCGGACAGCTTCATGCGGGCACCCTGGACTTTCATCCCGCCATCTACCGACAAAGGATGCCGGCAGCGTTCGGAACGACGCGTTGCCTGCTTTTTATGTCGAAGACGGTCACGCCTCTTTGTGCTGCAGCAAGGTTGCAAACAGGAATGCCGCTGGATTGCCGGCGTTGGGCAGGCTAATGGCTAGGTATGTCGCGCCTTGACCCGTCCTTGATCCGCCACCTCGCCATCTTCCAGTCGCTGGACGACGACGCTTTGCGTGCGATTTTGGCGGAAGCGTCGCCACGCCGTCTGCCCAAGGGCACGGCGATGTTCGAACATGGCGCGGAAGCGCACGAGTTCTTTCTCGTTCTCGACGGCCGCTTGAAGGTCGTGAAGATCACGCCCGACGGCGAGCAGGTGCTGATCCGCTTCGTCATCCCCGGCGAGGTCTGCGGCATGGCGGTTGCGATCGGCAAGACGACCTATCCCGCTACGGCTCTAGCGGCAACGGAAAGCCTGGCCTTAGCCTGGCCATCGGCGCAATGGCCCAAACTGTGCGAGAAAGCACCAGCACTTGCTGCCAACGCTATGCAGGCCTTTGGTCAGCGGCTTCAGGAAGCGCATTCGCGGATTGCCGAATTGTCCACCGAGGAAGTGCAGCGCCGCGTCGCACACGCTTTGCTGCGCCTTGCTGGCCAGGCCGGCACAAAGGTCGAGAACGGCGTCTTGATCGACTTTCCCGTCACCCGCCAGGATCTGGCCGAGATGACCGGCACCACGCTGCATACGGTCAGCCGCATCATGAGCGTGTGGGAAGCGAGCGGCTTGATCGAAGGCGGGCGCCAGCGCTTGCTGCTTTGCGATCCTCACAAGCTGCTGGTTGCAGCCGAAGGCAGAGCCTCGGGCGACTGAGGCTGCATTGCTTGACGTGACCGGCGCCAATCGCCGTCAACGGCGTGGCACAGATCGTCCATGAAGACCTGCAAGTCGACGGCATGCGCCTGACAGGCTTCGTCTACTGTATGATGGCGCCCCACCACGCAGCCGACGCACCGCAGATGATGCGCGATGAAGACGCTGATCGTGCAGGGCCACTGGCGCATCACCTGATCCACCGAGTGCCATGTCTCCGGTTTCATGATCTCGCCCACGTCACAGGTCTCGCATTCTAGTTCGCAGCTGTAAGGCGGATCGGCGTTCGGCACATTGATCGAGCGCAAACTAAAAGCGCGTTCGAAGAAATGACCGCGACTTGTTCCAGCGCAAAGTCTCACCGGGTCGGGCGGCATAAAACCCCGCCGAAGCCGAGAGCAGGACAAGAAAACGCTCTTCGGCAAGCAAGAAAAAGCAGGAAGGAACTTCGATGAAGACGCTGATCCTCATGACCGCCGCAGCGGCTTTTGGCTTCGTTGGAACGGCCTTTGCCGCCGACCACCAGGTTCAGATGCTGAACAAGGGCGAAAAGGGCGCAATGGTTTTCCAGCCCGATTATATCGAGGCAGCACCGGGCGACACCGTGACCTTTATTCCTACCGACAAGGGCCACGATGCGGAATCCATCAAGGGCATGATCCCGGAAGGCGCCGAGCCGTTCAAGGGCAAGATCAATCAGGAAGTGAAGGTCACGCTCGACAAGGAAGGCCTCTATGGCGTGAAATGCACGCCGCATTACGGCATGGGCATGGTCGCCCTGATCAAGGTCGGCACGCCCGCCAACGCGGAAGAGGTCAAGGCCGTCAAGCATCCGGGCAAGGCGAAGACCCACTTCGAAGCCCTGCTGACCCAGGCCGGGCAGTAATCCTCGCGCGCTTGAATTCTCTGCTTGAAGTGAGACGATCATGAAACACCAAGATCACACCGCCGATACCGAGACAAACGAAGTCGCTCTGTCGCGCCGCAACCTCCTGAAGAGCTCGGCCGGTCTGGCAGTGGCTGGAACCTTGCTCGCGACCGGCCATGCTGCCGCGCAGCACGCCCATGGCGGCACATCCGCAACGCCGTCGCCCGGTGCAAGCCTGTCGAACCGCATCTACACGGTTGTCGATGGCATCACCGACATCGGCAAGGATCCGAAGGACATTCCGCCGCCCATCACGCGCCGCACGCCGGAAACGGTCAAGGTAGAGCTGGAAACGATCGAACTCGAAGCGCGTCTCGACGGCCGCACCACCTATCGCTACTGGACCTTCAACGGCACCGTTCCCGGCCCATTCGTGCGCGTTCGCGTCGGCGACACGGTCGAAGTGACGCTGAAGAACCACGACGATAGCTCGATGATGCACAATGTAGACTTCCACGCGGTCAACGGACCGGGCGGCGGAGCGGGTGCAACCAGTGCTGCCCCGGGCGAAAAGAAGGGCTTCACCTTCAAGGCGCTCAACCCCGGCATCTATGTTTATCACTGCGCGGTGCCGCCGGTCGCCATGCACATCGCCAACGGCATGTATGGCATGATCCTGGTCGAGCCCGAAAACGGTCTGCCGAAGGTGGATCATGAGTTCTACGTCATGCAGGGCGAGATTTACACGGAAGAAGCCTTCGGGTCGTCCGGTCTCCTGACGGAAAGCTACGAGAAGCTCCTCAACGAGCGTCCCGAATATTTTGTCTTCAACGGCCATGTCGGGTCGCTTACCGAGCACAACCCGCTCAAGGCCAAGGTCGGCGAAACCGTGCGCATCTATATCGGCGTCGGCGGCCCGAACTTCTCGTCCTCGTTCCACGTGATCGGCGAGATCTTCGACAAGGTCTACCAGGTAGGCTCGCTCACCTCCGAGCCGCTCACCAATGTGCAAACGATCACCGTTCCTGCCGGTGGCGCCGCAGCGGTCGAGTTCAAGGTCGAAGTGCCGGGCCGCTACGTCCTGGTTGACCACGCTTTGTCGCGCGTCGAGCGCGGTCTGGCCGGCTTCCTGATCGTGGAAGGCGATGAGAACCACGACATCTTCCACGCTACGGCCAGCGCGGAATAAGCCTCAACACTCTCTCGAAATGAAACAGGGCCGGTTTCGCACCGGCCCTGTTTCTATGAGTGATTAAGCCGGAAACAGCTTGAAGCGTTGCGGGCGGAAGCCGAGCGTGGAACCCACCGGCGCGTCACGATCGGCGGGCAGTTCGATCTCGACATGCCCGTCATCCTCGACGCTCAGTTCAACACGGCGCAGACCGGCAACACGGCGGCTGGCAAGCACCTTGCCGATAATGGCGCCCTCCCCGCCTTCCACGATCTCGACATCGTGCGGCCGGAAGAACAGCTGCGCTTTCCCATCCTTCGCACTCCAGCCCTTGAGGGCCAGGCGTTTGTCGCCGAGCAGCACGCGGTCTCCCTCGACCTGAACGGGGATCGAGCTGGAATCGCCGATAAAGCCGTAAACGAAGGGCGAGTTCGGGTTGTCATAAACCTCGTCCGCCGTGCCGACCTGCTCGATCCGACCCTGGCTCATCACCACGACGCGGTCGGCGAGTTCCAGCGCTTCCTCCTGGTCATGCGTCACGAACACAGTGGTGTGGCCGGTCGCCTCGTGGATCTCGCGCAACCAGCGGCGGAGTTCGCGCCGCACCTGCGCATCGAGCGCGCCGAAGGGCTCGTCG
>NZ_DAMBUH010000087.1:0-14296 GCF_032053605.1 Tianweitania sp. | reverse complement strand
CAGGCAGATCCGTTCCTTCGGCAACATCGCCGGCACCATTCACGCCGACCCAGGCCGTCAGCGCGTCCTTGTTGGACCATGCAGCATAAGCACCACCGCCGAGAACCAGCAGCGCCAGAACGGCGGCGATCAGCCCGCCAGAAACGCCACGGCGCGGCTTGTCGCGATAAACAGGCTGCGGAATAAACGGACGATCCCGCTCACGATCATGACCGACCTCGTCGAGCGCAGGCTCGTCATCAACCGCGTCGCCGGGAAGCGCTGCGCGCGCATACGCATCTTCCTGGCGTGGTTCAGAAACGGCGAACTCGCCGGTGCGCGGAAGCACGGCCGGCTGCTCTCGTTCAAGCTGCGGCTCGGGGAAATGGTCGTCGTCCGATTGGTAGGTGTCGAACAGCGTATCGAGTTCGTCGAGATCCTCTTCCGGAGGCGCGTAATATTGCTCCACCGCCTGGATCGCATCTTCGATCGCCTGCCGCTGGCGCTCGGCCACGGCTGCCGGCGGCGCCGGATTGATCGCTGCCAGCTTGGAGTCGATGGTCGCGCGCGCCTTGGCATAAACCTTGGCGCGCACTTCCGGCGTGTTTTCGCTCAGCCCTTCGATCGTCTTCTTAAGGACGGCGACGAAATCTGCCATTCGGGTTGAAACCTTATCTCGGCGGGGACGCCGGCCAAATCACCGGCGTCTGGTGTTTCACGAATTAATCTTGAAACGGATCGGTCACAAGGATCGTGTCGTCGCGTTCCGGGCTGGTTGAAAGAAGCGCCACCGGCGCACCAATCAGTTCCTCGATATGGCGCACATATTTGACTGCCTGCGCCGGCAGGTCATTCCAGCTGCGGGCACCCTTCGTGGTGCCCTTCCAGCCCTCTAGCACTTCGTAGATCGGCTCCACCCGGGCTTGCGCGCCCTGGCTGGCCGGCAGGTAGTCGATCACCTCACCGTCCAGACGATAGCCGGTGCAGACCCTGATCTCGTCCAAGCCGTCCAGCACGTCGAGCTTGGTCAGCGCGATGCCGTCGATGCCGTTGACAGCGACCGCTTGGCGAACCAGCACCGCATCGAACCAGCCGCAGCGCCTTTTACGCCCGGTAACTGTGCCGAATTCATGGCCGCGCTCGCCCAGGAACTGGCCGACTTCATTGTCCTGCTCGCTCGGGAACGGCCCCTCGCCGACACGCGTCGTATAAGCCTTGGTGATGCCCAGCACATAGCCGATTGCGCCCGGACCGACGCCTGAACCGGCCGCGGCCTGACCGGCCACGGTGTTGGAGGAGGTCACGAAGGGATAGGTGCCGTGATCGACGTCGAGCAAGGTGCCCTGCGCGCCTTCGAACAGGATGCGCTCGCCAGCGCGGCGCTTGTCGTCCAGCACCTTCCAGACCCTGTCAATGTAAGGAAGGATCTCGCTGGCCACCGATGTCAGCTCGGCCATGATCGTTTCATGCGCCACTTCCGGATGACCGAGGCCGCGGCGCAGCGCGTTGTGGTGCGTCAGCAAGCGGTCGACCTTCATCGGCAGCGTGTCAGGCTCGGCAAGATCCATGATACGGATCGCACGGCGGCCACCCTTGTCTTCATAGGCCGGACCGATGCCGCGGCGGGTCGTACCGATCTTGGTGCCGGAATTCGACGCGGCATCCTCGCGGAAGCCGTCGAGCTCGCGATGCACCGACAGGATCAGCGGCGTGTTCTCGGCGATCTTGAGCCGGTCCGGCCCGATCTCGACGCCCAGCGCGCGGATGCGCTCGAGCTCAGCCACGAAAGCATGCGGATCAAACACCACGCCGCTGCCGATGATCGACAGCTTGCCGGGACGCACGACGCCGGACGGCAACAAGGAAAGCTTGTAGGTCTTGCCATCCACGACCAGCGTATGACCGGCATTGTGGCCGCCCTGAAAGCGGACCACCACATCGGCGCGCTCCGACAGCCAGTCCACGATCTTGCCCTTGCCTTCATCGCCCCATTGCGAGCCGACGACCACTACGTTGGCCATGCTATCTTCCGTACAGGTTCTCGCGGTCAAACAAGCCGCAAACAGTTGAAAACAGACGCCTCTATAACCGCTGCACTGCCGTTGCGCGACCCTTGATTAACGATTTGGGCAAAGTCAGGCACAACAAACTCGGTCGGCTGACCATTTACTTGGAGAGCCCTTGCCCGCTACTGCCTCCTCTGCAGTCGGGAGCTTTCATGCGCAAAACAGCCTATCCTCTTTTGGCACTGACGATGCTGCTTTGGGCCGGCAATTCCATCGCCGGCAAGCTTGCGGTCGGGCATGTGTCGCCGATGGTGCTGGTGACGGTGCGATGGGGCGCGGTTTTTCTGATCCTGCTCGCAACGCAAGCGCACCAGCTGAAGCGCGACTGGGCGTTGATCCGCGCACGCTGGGTCTATCTGCTGAGTTGGGGCGCGATCGGCTTCACCGGCTTCAGCGTCGCGTTGTATTACGCACTGCATTTTACGACGGCGGTGAATACGAGCATCCTGCAAGGCGGCATGCCCTTGTTTGTTTTCGCCGCAAGCTTCGCCCTGTTCGGCAGCCGGGTGCATCTGGAACAGGTGCTCGGCTTCACCCTGTCTTTCATCGGGGTGCTGGTGATTGCCCTGCGCGGCGAATGGGCAAACCTCGTCACGCTCAACGTCAATTTCGGCGATGCGCTGATGCTGCTCGCCATCATCGCTTACGGCTTCTACACCGCGGCCCTCAAAGCCAAACCCATGCTGCATTGGACGAGCCTGATGATCATGCTCTGCCTGGGCGCCACACTATCCGCCCTGCCCTTCCTGGCACTGGAAGCGGCGTCCGGTTCGACCATCCTGCCCGATCTGGAGGGCTGGGCGCTGATCGCCTTCATCGTGCTTTTCCCGTCCCTGCTGGGACAGGTTCTTTACATCAAGGGCGTCGAACTCATCGGCTCGAACCGCGCCGGCCTCTTCATAAACCTGCTGCCTCTTTGGGGCGCACTGCTGGCCGTGCTGATCCTAGGCGAAGAGTTTCACCTCTACCACGCGATTGCGCTCGCCATGATCCTGGCCGGCATCGCACTGGCTGAGCGGCGCAGTCTGACTCGACCTTGACCAAACCGAATGATATCATTGTTCTGCAAGCTGATATCACGGAGCAGAAACGATGGCCCAGCTTCTCATCCGCCGCCTCGACGATGAGGTCAAAGAGCGCCTGCGCAGCCGCGCAAAGGCGCATGGCGTGAGCATGGAAGAAGAGGCGCGGACGATTTTGGTGAGGCAGCTTGCGCCGGTCGAAGCTGAGGACAAGCGCGGTCTCGGGTCAAAGATCGCAGATCTGTTCCGAGACTTCGATTGGGGCGATGAGGAACTGACACCACTTCCTCGACAGACCTACAAGCCATTTAGCTTTGACGAATGATGATCTTGGACACGAACGTTGTCTCGGCTCTTATGAAGCCTGGAGACCATCCCGCGATCGCGCATTGGCTTAACCAACAGCCGCATTTACTCATCCGAACGACCTCCATAACAATCATGGAGATCACCTACGGCATCGAAAGAATGCCGCTGGGAAGAAAGCGACGCGACTTGGAGGAGCGCTTCGCCACATTGCGGAGCGCTTATCTACAAGATGTACTGGCTTTCGATAAGGAAGCAGCTGTCTTTACAGCCACCATCCTTGCGCAGGCTCATTCGACCGGCCGCAACCTGGATTTTCCCGACACCCAGATCGCCGGCATCGTTCTTGCGAACAATGCCACACTCGCAACGCGCAACATCCGCGATTTCGAAGGTCTTGGCCTAAAGCTCGTCAATCCCTGGGACTGACGAGCTTTATAGTCGTTTCGCCTTAAGCAGCCGGGGCCACGTCGAAGGTCAGCGGCTTGGCGGACTGGATCGCCTGCAAGTCGCGCAGTTCCTGCAACACGGCTTCCGGGAATGGCGCGTCGAGGTAAAGCAGCGCAATCGCGTCACCGCCCGGATGGTCGCGTCCCAGATGGAAGTTGGCGATGTTGACGTTATTCTTGCCGCATACGCCGCCCAACAACCCGATCATGCCGGGCACGTCGGCATTGGTGGTGTAGAGCATGTGCTGGCCGACTTCGGCATCCAGGTTGATGTTCTTGATCTGGATGAAGCGCGGCTTGCCGTCGGAGAAGCAGGTGCCGGCGATCGAGCGCGACATCTTTTCCGTCTTTACCGTCAGCTTGATATAGCCGTCGAACACGCCGGACTTGTCGCGCTTGACCTCGGACACGATGATGCCGCGCTCCTTCACCATGATGGGCGCCGACACCATGTTGACGTCAGCCACCTGCGGGCGGATCAGGCCGGCAAGGGCTGCGCTGATCAAGGCGCGCGTGTTCATGGTCGCGGTTGCGCCATCGAACAGGATTTCGACTTCGGTGATCGGATCTTCGGTCACCTGCCCGACAAAGGCGCCGAGTACTTCCGCGAGCTTCACGAACGGCTTCAAGCGCGGCGCTTCCTCGGCCGTGATCGAAGGCATGTTGATCGCGTTGGTAACGGCACCCTTAATCAGATAATCGGCCATTTGCTCGGCAACCTGCAGCGCGACATTCTCCTGCGCTTCCGAAGTCGATGCGCCGAGATGCGGCGTTGCAACCACATTTTCCATGCCGAACAGCGGGTTTTCGGTGGCCGGCTCAGTCTCGAATACATCGACGGCCGCACCGCCGACCTTGCCGCTCTTCAGCGCTTCAACGAGATCGGCCTCGACGATCAAACCGCCGCGCGCGCAGTTGATGATGCGCACGCCGGTCTTCATCTTGGCAAAGGCTTCGGCATTGATGATGCCCTTGGTCTTGTCCGTCATCGGCGTGTGCAGGGTGATGAAGTCGGCGCGCTTCAGGAGATCGTCGAGCTCGACCTTTTCAACGCCGAGTTCTTCCGCGCGATGTTCCGACAGGAACGGATCGAAGGCGATCACGCGCATCTTGAGGCCAACGCCGCGGGTCGCCACGATCGAGCCAATATTGCCGCAGCCGATCACGCCCAGCACCTTGCCGGTGATCTCGACGCCCATGAAGCGGTTCTTTTCCCACTTGCCGGCCTGAGTGGAAGCATTGGCTTCCGGAAGCTGGCGGGCGAGCGCGAACATCAGGGCAATGGCGTGTTCGGCGGTCGTGATCGAATTGCCGAAGGGCGTGTTCATCACGATGATGCCCTTACGGCTGGCAGCGGGGATGTCGACATTGTCGACACCGATACCGGCGCGGCCGATCACCTTCAGCTTGGTCGCGGCATTGATCAGCTTTTCCGTCGCCTTGGTGGCCGAACGGATCGCCAGACCGTCATACTGATCGATGACGGCAAGCAGCTTTTCCTTGTCCTTGCCGAGATCCGGCAGGTAGTCGACGTCGACACCGCGATCCTTGAAGATCTGAACGGCGGTCGGGGAGAGTTTATCGGAAACGAGTACGCGAGGCATAGGAAGGTCCTTTGCGATGGATTTCGCCTCTCAGCACCAAAGAGCGAAGCGAAGAAAGATCTGGGAATGTGGTGGTGAGCGAAGCGGCCGGAGCCGCCTCGCGAAAGCTTCAGGCAGCAGCCTTCAGCTGCGCCTTCTGGGCAGCAAAAGCCCAGTCCAACCAAGGCAGAAGCGCCTCGATGTCGGCCGTTTCAACGGTCGCGCCGCACCAGATGCGCAAGCCGGGAGGGGCATCGCGATAGGCGCCGATATCGAGGGCGACGCCCTCTTTTTCCAGCGCTGAAACGAGGCCCTTGGCAAAAGCTGCCTTGCCGTCGGCGTTCAGCGCTTCGATCTCGGGATCGGTGATCGACAGGCAAACGGAGGTGTTGGAGCGCGTTGCCGGCTCTACCGCCAGATGCCCCAGCCAGTCGCTGTCGGCCACGAAACGGTCGAGCGCTGCGAAGTTCGCGTCCGCACGTCCAATCAGGCCTTCAAGGCTACCGATCGACTTCGCCCAACGCAGCGCATCGATGTAATCTTCGACGCAGAGCATGGAGGGCGTGTTGATCGTTTCGCCCTTGAAGATGCCTTCGATCAGCTTGCCGCCCGAGGTCAGGCGGAAGATCTTCGGCAGCGGCCAGGCCGGCTTGTAGCTTTCCAGCCGTTCAACGGCACGCGGGCTGAGGATCAGCATGCCATGCGCCGCCTCGCCGCCCAGCACCTTCTGCCAGGAGAAGGTCACGACGTCGAGCTTAGCGTAATCGAGCCGCTGCGCGAAAGCTGCCGAGGTCGCGTCGCAAATCGTCAGACCCTGACGGTCGGCGGGGATGAAGTCAGCATTGGGCACACGTACGCCTGATGTCGTGCCGTTCCAGGTGAACACCACGTCACGGTCGAAATCGACGGTGGTGAGATCCGGCAGCGCACCATAAGGCGCATCGATTGTGCGGACATCCGGGAGCTTGAGCTGCTTGACCACGTCCGTCACCCAGCCTGAACCAAAGCTTTCCCAGGCGAGAACATCGACGCCGCGGGCGCCGAGCAGCGACCAGAGCGCCATTTCGACAGCGCCGGTATCGGAAGCAGGTACGATGCCGATGCGGTAATCCGCCGGCACCTGCAACACCTCACGCGTGAGGTCGATCGCTTCCTGCAATTTGGATTTGCCGACCTTGGCGCGATGCGAGCGGCCGAGTGCGGCATCGCTCACGGCATCCAACGACCATCCCGGTCGTTTGGCGCAAGGTCCAGAAGAAAACTGGGGATTGGCCGGGCGCAATGCCGGCTTGGTCTGTGTCGTCATCGTGGTCTATCCTTCCAGATAGTCGGCACCTCGTTGGGGAGGTGTGGCCCACGGACGTGTTTATTGATGAAGCGCCTTGCCGTCAAGAACAAACAAATCGTCGCTTACAGACTATACTCAGAAACGAAAACGGCGAGCCGAAGCCGGCCGCCTGATCTCGCCTGTTTGAGGCCTGTTACCAAAGGTCGTAACGCAACCCGACCTTGACCTGGTGCATGTCGAAGCCCTCGTCGACGTAACCGTCACTGGATGCCGAGAAGTGCTTGGCGTCCGGGGAGTTCAGATACTGGTAGCCGACATCGAGCGACAGGTTCTCGGTCATGCGGTAAGCGAAACCGGCATTGAGCGTGTAGGCGAAGGCGAAGTCGTCATCGGGATAGGCGCCGGGGAAGTCCGCGAACGCCACGTCGCCGGAATTGGTGTTGTGCGAATAGATGAAGCCAGCGCCCGCGCCGATATAGGGCGTGACGCCAACGACCGTGCCGAGATCGACATAGCCTGTGGCCATGCCATAGCTCATCGTCGACTTGATGCTGCCGCGCAGATCGCCAAGATCAAGCCTCGCTTCTTCCTGCTGAAGGAAGGCGCCGGTGATGTCGGCCCGGAAATAGTCGGTGAAATGATAGCCGATACCGCCGCCGCCGAAGACACTCGTATGGTCCTCGTCAAAGTCGAAGGCACCGCCGCCGCCATTATCCGAGCCGTTCGAGATCGTGTAGCCGACATCGCCGCGCAGATACCAGCCGGAGCCGACCTCCACCGGAACGACTTCCGGGGCGTCGTCGATGATGATCGGCGGATCATAATCGGCAGCAAAGGCCGTGCCGCCTGCGCAAAGGAAAGCGGCAATGGCGATCAGGCGGGTGGTCAGCATCATCACTCCAGTCTCCGGCGAAGCAGCGCGAACAGGCTGCCATCTCCGCAGCAATATTAACGAGAGTGGTTAAGCTGGGGTTAAGGCTAACGGATTGGTAAGCTTGATGGCGGGTCTGCCACAAAGCAAAACCGCCCGGCGAAAGCCGAGCGGTTGAACAGGTCAGGTGATGGGAGGATGGTAGCTTACTTATAAACCGGAGCCGGCTCGTAGGAAGCTGGCTCGGCAACCGTGCTGCCGCCGAAGGAGTAGCGCAGGCCGGCGCGCACAGAGTGGAAGTCGAGGCCCTTGTCGCGGCCATTGCCGGTGTAAGGACCGCCAACCGCGTCATCGCCGCCGAACATGCGGCCGCTGGAGATCTTGGTGTAGCGATAGCCGACATCCAGCGCGAGGTTGGAGGTGAAGGCGTAGGACACGCCGGCCATCGCGGCATAGGCGAAGCGCCATTCGCTGCGGCCATCATGCGTCAGTGTGGCGTCGCATGCGCCGTCGACGGAGCAAGCCGTGTTGCGCAGCGAGTCCCACTTCACGTGCGCGCCGCCAAGACCGCCGCCGACATAAGGCGTGAAGCCGTGCCAGGTGCCGATGTCGATATAGGCGTTGGCGAGCAGCGTCAGCGCCGTCAGGTTGGTGCGATCATCCGAATAGCAGAGGCCGCCGCAGCCGAAAGTCGTTCCGCGGAAGCGCGACTTGGTCTGGTAGTCCAGCACCAGGTCGGTGCGGAAGTGATCGTTGATCTTGTAGCCGATACCGCCGCCGACGCTGAAGGATTCGCGCAGCTTGCCGGACAAACGGTTGCCATCCACAAGGCGGGCAGCAACGACGTCGCCGCAGCAATTCTCGACCGTCTCGACCACTGTATAGTCGGCGCCGCGGAACTTCAGCTTGCTGTAATCGATGTCGCCGCGAATATACCAGTTGCCGGTCGAAACCTCACGGTATTCAACGGCGGGTGCGGCCTCGACAACCGGCGGCTCGTAGAGATCGGCGGCGACTGCTGGAACGGCCAGGCTGCCCAGCAGGAGGATGCCGGCGAGCGGCGTGCGGAAATCGAACATCGTCGTACCCCTGAACGATCGCCGACCATCGGCGCCGGATGAACTTTGGGGACGTTGACATAGAAAGGTTAAATGACGCTTAACCGTCTTCTTTAACTACGTTCTCGCAACACTTTAATCATTGAGACAAAAGAAAAGCCGGCACAAAGGCCGGCTTATCTTCAAATTTGCGAATATATCAAGCCGCGCGCTGGTCAGCGATAACGCCGATCAGGTCATTCACCACGGTTTCGACGAGGTTGCGATCGTCGCCTTCCGCCATGACGCGGATGAGGGGTTCGGTGCCGGAGGGGCGGATCACGAGACGACCGCCCTCGCCCAAACGCGAGCGCACGTCTTCGATCATCTTCTGAACCGGCTTGCTTTCCAGCGGCTTGCCGCCCGAGAAGCGCACATTCTTGAGGACCTGCGGCACCGGTTCGAACTTGGCGCAGACTTCCGAGGCCGGCCGTCCCTCGCGCTTGATGCAGGCCAGAACCTGCAAAGCGGCAACGAGGCCATCGCCGGTCGTGGAGAAGTCAGACATCACGATATGGCCGGACTGCTCGCCGCCGACATTGAAGCCGTGGGCGCGCATATGTTCCACCACATAGCGGTCGCCAACCTTGGTGCGATGGAGCGACAGGCCCTGTTCGGTCAGGAAGCGCTCCAGCCCGAGATTGGACATCACGGTCGCAACCAGGCCGCCGCCGGCCAGACGACCGGACTTCGCCCAGCTTTCGGCGATCAGCGCCATGATCTGGTCGCCATCGATCAACGTGCCGTTTTCATCGACGATGATCATGCGGTCGGCATCGCCATCGAGCGCGATGCCGATATCGGCGCGCACTTCGTGAACCTTCTTCGACAGGCTCAGCGGATGGGTCGAACCGCATTCCTTGTTGACGTTGATGCCATCCGGCTCGTCATGGATCGCGATGACTTCGGCGCCGAGTTCCCAAAGGGCGGCGGGCGCGACCTTGTAGGCGGCGCCGTTTGCGCAATCGATCACGATGCGCAGGCCGGACAAGGACATCGAGCGCGGCAGCGTGCGCTTGGCGAATTCGATGTAACGGTCATGCACGCCGTCGATACGCTTGGCGCGGCCGATCTGGTCGGGTGCCGCAACCTGTAGCGGCTCCTTCTGGTCGAGCATCGCCTCGATGCGCGCTTCGATCTCGTCCGACAGCTTGTAGCCGTCCGGACCGAACAGCTTGATGCCGTTGTCATTATAGGGATTGTGCGAGGCCGAGATCATCACGCCGAGATCGGCGCGCAGCGAGCGCGCCAGCATCGCGACGGCCGGCGTCGGGATCGGTCCGAGCAGGAACACGTCCATGCCCGCCGCCGTAAAGCCCGCGACCAGCGCGTTCTCGATCATATAGCCGGACAAACGCGTGTCCTTGCCGATCACCACCCGGTGGCGGTGATTGCCGCGATGGAAGCAAAGCCCTGCGGCCATGCCGACCTTCATCGCGACTTCAACGGTCATCGGGAACTGGTTGGCCGTTCCGCGGATACCGTCGGTTCCGAAATATTTCCTGCTCATGCTGTTCGATTGCCCGCAATGGTTTGGGTCATGGCGTTTGCTTTGACACGGAATCGCAAGATGCGAGCATCACATTATATGAGCAGATGTTACTTCTTCCTAAGCAACCCGCTGCAAGGGAAGGTTGGCGCAAGAATCAAAGCTTGGGTGCAAAACGAAAAATGCCAGCAGGATCACTGCTGGAATTTTGATTGTTGAAGCCTTTCGAGGCGGGAACCTTAGCCCTGCGGCTGGGGCTCCATTCCGCCTTCCGGCTCTTCGCCCCCCTTCTTGCGGCGACCGCCGGTGGAACCGGCATTCGGCACGGCCGAACCGCGCGAGGGCGGCGTATCGTCGCCAAGGTCGCGGGCTGGCTTTTTGCCTTCCAGCATGCCGCGCAGCTCGTCGCCAGTTAGAGTCTCGTATTCCAGCAGACCTTCCGCGATCTCGATGAACGCGTCGTGGTTTTCCGTGATGATCTTGCGTGCTTCCGTTTCACCATACTCGATGAGGCGGCGTACTTCTTCGTCGATCAGGCGGGCGGTTTCCTCGGACATGTTGTTGCTCTGTGCAACCGAGTGGCCGAGGAACACTTCCTGGTCGTTGCTCTTATAGCGAACGCGGCCGAGCTTCTCGGACATGCCCCATTCCATGACCATCGAGCGGGCCAGACCGGTCGCCATCTGGATGTCGCCTGCGGCACCCGTGGTGACCTTCTCCTTGCCGAAGGTAATGATCTCGGCTTCGCGGCCACCGAACAGCATGACAAGGCGGGCAATCGCCTTTTCATAGGTCCAGTTGTAGCGATCGGACTCCGGCAGCGTCATCACCATGCCGAGCGAACGGCCGCGCGGAATGATCGTCGCCTTGTGGATCGGGTCGATCGTCGACGACAGCATCAGCGCGATGATCGCGTGGCCGGCTTCGTGGTAGGCCGTGTTCTTCTTTTCTTCAGGCGTCATGGCGAGCGAGCGGCGCTCGGCGCCCATCATCACCTTATCCTTGGCATCCTCGAACTCGGCCATGGTGACAAGGCGCTTGTTGCGCCGCGCAGCCATCAGCGCCGCCTCGTTGACGAGGTTCATGAGGTCGGCACCCGAGAAGCCGGGCGTGCCGCGTGCCAGAATCTTGAGGTCGACATTCGGTGCCAGCGGAACGTTGCGGACGTGAACCTTAAGGATTTTTTCGCGACCGTTGACGTCCGGGTTCGGCACGGTGACCTGGCGGTCGAAGCGGCCTGGACGCAGCAGTGCGGGATCAAGCACGTCCGGACGGTTGGTTGCGGCGATCAGGATCACGCCTTCATTGGCTTCGAAGCCGTCCATCTCGACCAGCAGCTGGTTGAGCGTCTGTTCGCGCTCGTCATTGCCGCCGCCAAGACCGGCGCCGCGATGACGGCCGACCGCGTCGATTTCGTCGATGAAGATGATGCAGGGCGCGTTCTTCTTGGCCTGCTCGAACATGTCGCGCACGCGGCTTGCACCGACGCCGACGAACATTTCAACGAAGTCAGAGCCGGAGATCGTGAAGAACGGCACATTGGCTTCGCCGGCGACGGCACGCGCGGTCAGCGTCTTACCGGTACCGGGAGGGCCCACGAGCAATACGCCGCGCGGGATCTTGCCGCCGAGACGCTGGAACTTCTGCGGATCGCGCAGGAATTCGACGATTTCTTCCAGATCCTGCTTGGCTTCGTCGACGCCGGCAACATCGGCAAAGGTCACGCGGCCATGCGCTTCGGTGAGCAGCTTGGCCTTGGACTTGCCGAAGCCCATGGCGCGGCCTGAACCGGACTGCATCTGGCGCATGAAGAAGATCCACACGCCGAGGATCAGGATCATCGGCAGCCAGGACAGGAGCAGGCCGAGAATACCGCTTTGGCCATCCGTTTCCGGCCGTGCGGTGATGGTGACGTTCTTGCCTTCAAGGCGCTGAACGAGGTTGGTGTCGCCCGGCGAATAGGTCTGGAAGCCCGTCGCATTGTCCGAATAGGTGCCGGAAATGCGGTCACCGGCGATGGTCACGCTCTTGACGCGCCCGGCATCCACTTCCTGCAGGAACTCGGAATAAGCGACATCGCGCGAGGCGCCACGCTGCTGCGGCGTTTGAAACAGATTGAAGAGCGCAATCAGAAGGACAGCGATAATCGCCCAAAGAGCGAGATTGCGATAATTCGGATTCATTCTTTGTCCTGTCGGGCCCGTTTGCACGAACCGCTTTGTGGCCTCGCGGCCCGTTCATCTCGCCCCGGTTTCCGTCCGCGCGCTGGAAAAACTTAGCAGCGCTTCGGGAACTTACTCGTAACATAGGTGGAGCCATCTCCCTTGCCAAGGAGATCACACGCGATGGGTTAAGGGAATGGCGCATTGTGTTGGGAGGAAGGCGCCGCCGGCAAATCGTTTGCCTTCAACATCTTCGCCAAGGCCTGCATGGCAGCGAGGTCGAAGCCAGGAACGATTGGTCGCAGCACTGTTCCGGCAAACATCGTCGTGATCGTGCCGTGATCGCCAGCGCCACGACGCTCCGGCCGCACCGTGATCCCCGCGCGGCGATGGCGCGCGACGCAGCCGGCCAGCGATCCAGAGAAGCCAAGCAGGTCCAACTGATCGAACAACAGGGTGGCACGTGGAAGGTCGGGCCAATGCGGCTGCCGACCGAGAACGCAAAGCAGAAGCCGGAACGCGTGGATTCCCGCGTCCCGATCCGGGGTTTGCAGGAAGGCCGGCGCGATCATCACCGCCTCTGCATCTGCCGTCACGTGCTCGGCCAAAAGGGTCGCCGCTCTCTCCGCTAGCGCTCGCCGTGCAGCGCCGGCCAGCTGCGCCTGTTCTGCGAGGAGCATGCGCCATTCCGGCGTCAGCCCTGCCCTCACCCGCACGCGCTCGGACGTCGGATTGCTGTTGCTGGGATCATCGATCCAGGGAATGTCCGAGTTCTGGAGATGCTCCCGCAGTGCTGCCCGGCTGACACCCAGCAGCGGCCGCATCAGCCAGATCGAACCGTCCAGCAGCGTTTCCGGCGCCATTCCGGCAAGGCCGATGCCGTCGGACCGTTCCGCGCGCATGGCAGTCGTTTCGGCCTGATCGTCTTCCGTATGCCCGGTCAACACGATGTCGGTTCCGGCCTCTCGGGCGGCCTCGATCAGCAGGCGATAGCGTGCGGCACGCGCTGCGGCGGCCAAACCGGTTTGCGGCTTGTCGTCGGTCCAGACTTTCGTGATGTGGGGGATGCGCTGCGATGCGCAGAAGGCAGCGACGACACGCGCCTCATCTGCAGCTTCCACGCGCAAACGGTGATCCACGGTGACCGCGACAAGTGCGTGGACGCGTCCGTGTTCAAGAAACCAGTGGTGAAGAAGTGTGAGCAGCGACAGGGAGTCGCTTCCGCCTGAAACGGCCACGATGACCGATCGGCGTTGAAGAAGGCCGAGCTTGCCGAACAGGCGCTGAGGCCGAAGATCCGAACCCGAAGCTTGAGCCGGGTTCAGCAACCGTTCGTTGCGAGTTCCTGCCGAACCCGCTCCTTGAGCGCGTCAGAGGCCTTGGGGTAACGCGAACCGACTTCGCGCAGGGTCGCGCAGGCAACTTCGCGCTGCTTGAGCGCGGCCAGGCTGATACCAAGCTTGAGCAGGGTGTCGGGCGCCTTCTTGGAATCCGGATACTGACGGCTGGTGGCCAAAAACACCTCGGCGGCTTCGCGATGGCGCTTCTGCGCGGCAAGCGACTCGCCCAGCCAGAAATTGGCGTCCGGCACGCGGTTGGCCGAGGGGAAGCGGTCGATATAAGAGCGGAAGCCGGCTTCCGCCGTCTTGTAGTCGCCCGACAGGATGAACTCGTAGGAGTTGCGGTAGAGTTCTTCCGGATCCTCCGTGGACGGAAGCGCCGCGACATTGGTGTTGGCTTGAGCGGGCGGGTTCTGCGTGCCGCTTAAGAGATCAACGGGATCGGCACTCGTTGTGCCGCCAACGAGATTGCCGTTGGTGTCGAAACGGATCGAGCCGAGATTGTTCGGCAGATTGCCATTCTGCTGGCCGGTCGCGGCAACCTGATTGTTGGTGTCGGCCGACGGCAGCGTTGCAGCCGGCGTCGTGCCGGCTGCTGTCGTGTCGGGCGTGGCGAGCGGGGGAACGCTCGCCGTCTGGGTTCC
>NZ_DAMBUH010000086.1:14693-14962 GCF_032053605.1 Tianweitania sp. | reverse complement strand
AAAAGTTCTCCGCGAGACTTTCGATCACGGCGCGGCAAACGGCGGGTTCGTCCAGCTGTTCGGGGTCACGTCCGACGATCATGGATACGGCGCGGCGGCCACCGCTCAGCCCTTCGGCTTCGAGCGCTTGCGCAACGGCTTGGACATGGGTGGCAAGGCTGCGTTGGGCGAGCAGCGCGCTGGCAACGAGCGCCGTGAGGATCAGGGCCCATCCGTGGCCGAGGATGCTCTGGATGGCGAAGCCGATCCCACCGGCGGCAGTAAGCAGA
>NZ_DAMBUH010000086.1:0-14683 GCF_032053605.1 Tianweitania sp. | reverse complement strand
GCCGTTAGCTTTGCGGGCGGCATCGCTGAAGCCGGCTCGGTTGAGCGTGCGTTCCAGACGCGAGATCAGGACGCCGATCCAGGTCACGGGATGGCCGATGGCGGCGAACAGGCGGTTGGGGTAACCCAGCGCGAGTTCGAGGATCATAGCGAGAAGAGTGAGCAGGACGGACATGCGCAACCAGGCTGAAGTGTGTGAGGTGCCGGACCATGGCGGCAGCCTGGCGCGCGCCGAAGCGCGGTTTCCGCAGGCGTCCCGGCCATGGATCGACTTGTCGACGGGGATCAACCCGCACGCCTATCCGTTTTCGCCCCTGCCCGCCACCGCCTTCTCGCGCCTGCCGGAACCGGCGGAAACGGCTGAGCTGGCGAAGCTCGCAGCGAGGACCTACGGCGTGGCCGATCCGGCCTGCATTGCCTGCGGACCGGGCACGCAGATCCTGTTGCCGCTGGTGATGCGGCTGGTTGAGCCCGGTCGGGCGGCGGTGCTGTCACCGACCTATGCGGAACATGCGCGTGCTGCCGCTTTGGTGGGGCATCAGGTCAGCGAAACCAGTGCGATCGACGATCTCTACGACGCTGATCTGGCCGTCATCGTAAACCCAAACAACCCGACGGGGCGCGTGGTGCCGCGCAGGCAACTGCTCGATCTCGCAAAGCATCTCCACGCTAAGGGCGGGCTGCTGGTGGTGGACGAGGCCTTCATGGAGGTTGGTCCGCAAGACGAAAGCGTGGCCAGTGATGTCGGTGAAGGCGGCTTGGTGGTGCTGCGTTCCTTCGGCAAGTTCTTCGGACTGGCCGGCGTGCGCCTTGGCTTTGTTCTAGTCGAGAAATGGCGTGCGGAGTGGCTGAGCGCGCAGCTTGGACCTTGGGCGGTCTCGGGGCCGACGCTGCATGTTGCCAAGGAGGCGTTGGCTGACGAGGCTTGGAAAGAGGCTATGCGGCCACAGCTAGGCGAAGAAGCGGCGCGACTGGACGGGATCTTGAGCGCTCGTGGCTTGGAGGTTGTCGGCGGGACGAGCCTGTTCCGCTATGTCCGGTCGCCTCATGCCGCTGCCTTGTTCCAACTGCTTGGCGAGCATGGCATTCTGGTGCGGCCGTTCCGCTTTGCCGATGATGTCCTGCGCATCGGTTTGCCGGCGGATGACGCTGCGCTTAGCCGGCTTGATGCGGCGCTCTCTGCGTTCAGGGCGGCGGCATGATCCACGTCACGCCGCTGTCGCGTCTGCCGGAAACGCTTTCTGCTTCGAAGGCGGGGCGCATGATTGCGCTGCAGTCGATCGGGGCGACGTTCGAGCGGCCCGCTGGCATCGCACCGAAAGACTATCTCCAGCTTGAAATGCATGACATCGCGCAGGAACGCGAGGGTTATGTCGCGCCTTCACGCGAGCAGGTTCAGGCGATCCTGAAGTTTGCCGAACGCGTTTCGGCAGACGATCCGATTCTGATTCATTGCTATGCCGGGATCAGCCGATCGACCGCCGCGGCCTATGCCATTGCGGCTGCACTTCGGCCGGAGCTCAGTGAAGAGGCGCTGGCACAGGAGTTGAGGCAAAGCTCACCATCGGCAACGCCGAACCCGCGCATCATCGCGCTGGCCGATGATCTGCTGGGGCGGCAAGGCCGGATGGTGGCTGCGATCCGATCGATCGGGCGCGGTGCGGAGGCGTTTGAGGGCGCGCCCTTCACCTTGTTGGAAAACTGACAGGAAGTGTGAGGCGGGCCGGAACCAAGATCGTGTCTGCCGGTTGAGCGCGGCCAACAAGGAGACAGGTCATGGCCGAGAAAACGCTCGAAGAGATCGCCGCCGCAATGAAGGGCATCGACATCGCGATGCTGACCACCGTCACCGAGGACGGCAGCCTGGCGAGCCGCCCCATGAGCAACAATGGCGACGTCGATTTCGACGGCGACTCCTACTATTTTACCTACGAAGAATCGCGCATGGTCGCGGATATTGAGGAAGAGCCCGCCGTCACGCTGGGCTTTGCTGGCGATGATGGTTTCTATGTCGCGGTTTCCGGCGACGCCGACCTGATCCGCGACAAGGAAGAATTCGAAGCCCACTGGAACCCGGACCTCGACAAGTGGTTCGAAGACGGCATCGACACCCCCAACATCGTGATGATCAAGGTCGAGTCCGATCGCCTGAAGTGGTGGAAGGGCGAAGACGCCGGAGAGTTTACCGACTTCTGATCAGGACGTCCTGCGTTTGATGGATGTGAAAAGGGCCGAATCGATCCGGCCCTTTTTTGTTGCCTCAGAGCGTGATGCGGTACTTCGCGAAGCCGCCCTCGCCCTCGCCAGCCGGCTCGATCTTCACCGCCTTCACATCGCCGATGAAGTCCTTGGCCTTCGGTCCGGTTTCGAACAGAACGCTGGTGTTCGGCAGGGATGCGAAGGACCAATTGGCGTCGGCGGACGGATTGATCGTGCCCTGGTCGACGATGTAGCGCACGATCACGTCGCGGTTGGTGTCCGGGGCTTCGAAGATCACCTTGGACTCGTTAATCTCCGGGAAATTGCCGCCGCCGCCCGCACGGTAGTTGTTGGAGGCGACGACGAATTTGGCGGCCGGATCGATCGGCTTGTTGTCGAACATCAGGTCCTTGATGCGGTTCGAGTGGGCATTCAGAACCTCGCCTTTGACGCCATATTTCGGCGGCTGCGACACGTCGATCCTGTAGGTCACACCGTCGATGACATCGAAATTGTAGGCCGGGAAGTCCGTGTTGATCAGCGGCTGATCGGCCTTGCCGGGCTCGACCTTCCGGAAGATGCCGGCAGACATTTCCAGCCATTCCTTGACCTGCGCGCCGGTGACTTCCAGCGCGCGCACGGTGTTGGGATAAAGATAGAGGTCGGCGACGTTGCGGATCGCGATGTCGCCGGCCGGAACGTCGGTATAGTAATCCGCTCCGCCGCGACCGCCGGACTTGAAGGGTGCCGCGGCAGATAGAACCGGCAGGTCCTTCAACTGCGTCTCCTTCAAGAGATCCTTGATGTACCAGGTCTGTGCCTGGCTCACGATCTGCACGGATGGATCGTCGGCCACCAGCGCGAAATAGGAGTAGAGCGGCGCGGAGGTCTTGCCGACCGGGCGGCGGACATAATCCAGTGTCGCCTTGTGCTCGGCATCGACGGCCTCGACTACCTTCGGCTCATCCTTGACCGCCGCGACAGTGTCACGGCCCTTGCGCTCGGAGATCGGCCGCGCTTCCGACGTGCCGGACACCACCTTCCATTTGCTGTCGTCGCGCTCGAGCAGAAGGTCGATCAGGCCCATATGCGAGCCCCAAAAGCCGCCCATCACGGCCTGCTTGCCCTGCAGCGTACCTTTCTTGGTGTCGACGCCCTGTAAATCCTGAAAATCCTTCGGACCGGGGAAAACCAGATGCTGGTGGCCGGTGAAGATCGCGTCGATGCCGTCCACGCCCGCCAGGAAGAAGGAGGCGTTTTCCATCAGGTCGGTCTTCTTGGTGTCGATGCCGGAATGGGAAAGCGCGATCACGATGTCGGCGCCCTCTTCCTTCATCTGCGGCACCCAGGCTTCCGCCGCCTGCACGATGTCGCGGGTCGCAACATTGCCGCTGAGGTTCTTGGCGTCCCACACCATGATCTGCGGCGGCACGAAGCCGATGATGCCGATCTTGATCGGGTGCTCGTTGCCCGAGCCGTCTTTGATCTGCTTGTCGAGGATCAGGTAAGGCTTGAGGTAAAGCTTGTCGTCGCGCGGATTGGCGGCGAGCTCGGTGCCGCGGATGAGGTTGGCGCAGACGAAGGGATAGTTCGCCCCTGCCAGCACCTTATCCATGAAGGACAGGCCGTAGTTGAACTCGTGATTGCCGAGCGTCGAGCAGTCATAGCCGAGCGTGTTCATCGCCTTGATGACCGGGTGAACGTCGCCCTCCTTCATGCCGCGCTCATAGGCGATGTAGTCGCCCATTGGGCTGCCCTGGATGAAGTCGCCATTGTCGACCAGCATGGAGTTGGTGGCTTCGTCACGAACCGCCTTGATCAGCGATGCCGTGCGCGACAGGCCCATCGTGTCGTTCGGCTTGTCGGCATAATAGTCGTAAGGCAGCACGTTCACATGGATGTCGGTGGTTTCCATGATGCGCAAATGTGCCTGGTTGGCCTGAGCGTGCGCCGAAAACGGATGCAGCGCGATGAGGCCGGCCGTCACCGCCGTGCCGGCCAGAAAGCCGCGGCGGGACATGGCGAGTTGCGTGTTCATGAAACTGCTCCTGATCTGCAAACGAGTCTTAGGTCGGCGGAGTGTTGCGCTGCCAAGCACATCATGTCCAGCATCCAAGTAACCACAGGATTATCGCAAGGCGGCGGCTCGTGGCTGCCTGCAGGTGCAAGTCATGCCAGCTCGGTCTTCAAGCCGAACGCCGTCCGGTCGATGATCTCGCGCATGGCGAAGGACGTGTTGATCTTGATGACATGTGGCATCGCCGTCAGCCATTCCTTGTGGATGCGCTCGTAGTCGGCAAGATCGCGCGCGGCGATGCGCAGGATGTAGTCATACTCGCCGGTCATCAGGTGGCAGGACAGGACGTTCGGACAGCGTTTGATGGCGGCTTCGAACTCCGACAGCGTTTTCTCGAACTGGCCAGACAGAGAGATATGCACGATCGCCGTCATCGGATGCCCGAGGCCTGCCGCCGAGATCTGAGCATGGTAACCGCGGATGGTGCCGGATTTCTCCAGCATGTCGAGGCGGCGCGAGCAGGCGGATTGGGACAAGCCGACTTTCTCAGCCAGAGCTGCATTCGACATGCGACCGTCTTTTTGAAGCGCGCTGAGGATCGCAAGATCAATCTTGTCCAAAGCCATGATCTGCGATTCCTTCGACAAACACCCTTCTACGCGCAAGACTATGTCACGAAGTCACGCGAGAGCAATTGACATCGCAAGGACCTGCGACACCTCATAGGCATACAGTCGCTGCTCTGCGGAACGCCAAAAACAATGGGAGTGCAAACATGCGCGTCGGCTGCCCCAAGGAAATCAAGAACCACGAATATCGCGTCGGCCTCACCCCCGGCGCCGTCCGCGAATATGCGGCGCACGGTCATCAGGTGCTGGTGGAAACCGGCGCGGGTGCTGGCATCGGTGCCGGCGATGACGCTTATCGCGCCGCCGGTGCGACGATCGCCAAGACAGCGGAAGAGGTGTTCGCCAAGTCGGACATGATCGTGAAGGTGAAGGAGCCACAGCCTAACGAATGGGTGCAGCTGCGCGAGAACCAGATCCTTTACACCTACCTGCACCTGGCGCCGGATCCGGATCAGACCAAGGGCCTGCTCGCTTCGGGCGTGACGGCCGTTGCCTATGAGACCGTGACCGACGAGCGCGGCGGGTTGCCGCTGCTGGCGCCAATGTCGGAAGTAGCTGGACGTCTGGCAATTCAGGCCGGTGCGACCTCGTTGCAGAAGGCCAATGGCGGTCGTGGCGTGCTGCTGGGCGGTGTGCCGGGCGTGTTGCCGGGCAAGGTCACGGTGATCGGCGGCGGTGTCGTCGGCCTGCATGCAGCGAAGATGGCGGTTGGTCTCGGTGCCGACGTGACGATCCTCGACCGCTCCATTCCGCGCCTGCGCCAGCTCGACGACATCTTCAACGGCCGCGTTCATACGCGCTACTCGACCGTGGAAGCGCTGGAAGAAGAATGCTTCTCGGCTGATCTCGTCGTCGGCGCCGTGCTGATCCCCGGTGCGGCAGCACCCAAGCTGGTCAGCCGCGAAATGCTGTCTGGCATGAAGAAAGGCGCCGTGCTGGTGGATGTCGCGATCGACCAGGGCGGCTGCTTCGAAACCAGCCACGCCACGACCCATGCCGATCCGACCTATGAGGTGGAAGGCGTGATCCACTACTGCGTCGCCAACATGCCAGGCGCGGTGCCGGTGACCTCCGCCCATGCGCTGAACAATGCGACGCTGCATTATGGCTTGGCACTGGCCGACAAGGGTCTGAAGGCACTGGTCGACGAGCCGCATCTGCGCAACGGCCTCAACGTCCACAAGGGCCGCATCACCAATGCCGCCGTGGCAGACGCGCTGGGCTACGACCTGGCCGAGCCGAAGGCTGTGCTGGCTGCCTGAACGGCACTCAGCGTTTGATTAGGGAACCCGCCGGAGCGATCCGGCGGGTTTTCTTTATGGCTGAACCAGAACACCGCCCGTCGTCGGCTGGCGGCATCCCGTCGTCGTCGGCCATGTTAGCGGCAGGCCGCGTGCGGAGCGTACCGCCAGATAGGCCCAAGCTTCGGCTTCCGTCGCATCACCATCGAGGCCGACATCTTCGGCTGCCAAAACCTCACCATCGGTGTTTTGGACGAGCCTGCGAAGATCGCCGGCGATATGCGGGTTCTTGCGGCCGCCGCCGCAGAGGATCCAGAGCTTGGGCGTGTCTGGCATCTGCTTGCGCGCGGCAAAGACGGCTTCGGCTGCGAGCGCCGCCAGCGTGCGCGCGCCATCGTTAAGGGTCCGGCCTGTCACGCCGGACAGGTCGAAGTCGCTGCGATCGAGTGATTTTGGCGCTGGCTGGGCGAAGAAGGGCAGTTGAAGGTAGGAATCGACAACAGACTGGTGCACGCTGCCCTTTGAGGCAGCAGCACCGTCAGCGTCGTAGGCAAGGCCGCCTTCTCGCTGCATCCATTGATCAATCAGTTGGTTGCCGGGACCGCTGTCGAAGGCCACGGGATCGCCGGATGCGGGCACATAGGTGACGTTGGAGATGCCGCCAATGTTGACGAAGACGGTCGGCGTTTTGCGGTAGGCATCAGAGAGGCTCTTGGCCAGCGCGGCATGGTAGGCTGGGACCAGCGGTGCACCCTGCCCGCCGGCAAGCATATCGGCTGCGCGCATATCATAGACGACGCGAGTGCCGGTTCGTTGTGCGAGCAGTGCGCCGTCGCCGAGTTGAACTGTCAGGCCTTCGGCAGGCCGGTGCAGCACGGTCTGGCCGTGGAAGCCGATGAGGTCAGGTTCCCAGCCCGGGTACTTGGCGAGGAACGCTGCGACGGCTTCGGCGTGGCGCAGTGTGAGATCGCGTTCCAGCTCGGCAAGATCGCCGGGCCGTTCGTCGCGTTGCTTGATTGCTTTCGCCGTCTGCAACGCGGTTTCGACGCGGGAGCGGAAGGCATCATCATAGGGCATAAACAGTGACGGGCCGCGCTCGACGGTGCTTTCGCCGTCGGTTCGCATGGCCGCAACATCGATGCCGTCCATGGACGTGCCACTCATCAGGCCGAGAGCCGTCGTCAGCGTCATCACCCGTCTCCCTTTGATTCCCTTGCCTGCGATGCTAAAGCGCAGCCGTCTTCCTAATCGTTAATAGGTGGAAGCCCTTACCGTCCTCAAGCCTGACCGAAAGTCTGGAACCATGTCTGCCTTCAAGTCCGATTTCCTGCGCACGCTGCAAGAGCGTGGCTTCATCCACCAGATCTCCGACGAGACTAGCCTGGACGAGCTCTTTTCGCGCGAGACCGTGACGGCGTATATTGGCTTCGACCCTACGGCGCCCAGCCTTCATGCCGGCGGGCTCATCCAGATCATGATGCTCCACTGGATGCAGCAGACCGGGCATCGTCCGATCGCGCTGATGGGCGGCGGCACGGGCATGGTGGGCGATCCGTCCTTCAAGGACGAAGCGCGCAAGTTGATGACCCCGGAAACCATCCAGTCGAACATCGACGGCATCAAGAAGGTTTTTTCGAACTACCTGACCTTCGGCGAGGGCCCGCGCGATGCGCTGATGGTCAACAATGCCGACTGGCTGCTTGGGATCAACTACCTCGACTTCCTGCGCGATGTCGGCCGCCATTTCTCTGTCAACCGCATGCTGTCGTTTGACAGCGTAAAGACGCGGCTGGATCGAGAACAATCGCTGTCCTTCCTCGAATTCAACTACATGATCCTGCAGGCCTACGACTTCGTCGAGCTCAGCAAGCGCACGGGTACGCGGCTGCAGATGGGCGGCTCGGATCAGTGGGGCAACATCATCAACGGCATCGATCTCGGCCACCGCATGGACACGCCGCAGCTTTTTGCCTTGACCTCCCCGCTGCTTACGACATCGTCAGGCGCCAAGATGGGCAAGTCGCTGTCGGGTGCGGTCTGGCTGAACCCGGACATGCTGTCGGCCTATGACTTCTGGCAATACTGGCGCAACACCGAGGATGCCGACGTCTCACGCTTCCTGAAGCTCTACACGACGCTTCCTATGGACGAGATCGCACGGTTGTCAGCGCTTGGCGGTTCGGAGATCAATGAGGTCAAGAAGATCCTCGCCATCGAGATCACCGCCATGCTGCATGGGCGTGAGAACGCCGAACAGGCTGCCGAAACCGCGCGCAAGACCTTCGAGGAAGGCGCTCTTGCAAGCGATCTGCCGACGATCGACGTGCCGGCGGCTGATCTGGAGAGCGGCATCGGCCTGCTTGCGCTGATGGTGACCGCAAAGCTTGCCGCGTCCAACGGCGAAGCGCGCCGGCATGTTCAGGGTGGCGCGGTGCGCATCAACGACAAGCCGGTAAGCGACGAGCGAACGCTGGTGGGCACCGCCGAGATCGGCGAAGCCGGCGTGATCAAGCTGTCGCTTGGCAAGAAGAAGCACATCCTGGTGCGCGCGGCTTAGGGCTGGAGCGCGTGCTTCCCTTCTCCCCTTGTGGGAGAAGGTGGATCGACGCACCAGCGTCGAAACGGTTGAGAGGTATTGGCGCGGAGCGTGCCAAGCTGGAGCACCCCTCATCCGACTTCGCTCCGCTCAGCCACCTTCTCCCACAGGGGTAGAAGGAAAGGCGCTCTCGCTAAAACTCGAAGATCGAGCGGAAGATGCCGGGGGCGATGGCCGAGATGGGGTTGATCTGAAGGTCGGGCTTCTTGGCGTTGCCCATCAGACGGAATGTGATGCCGATCAGCGCGCCGTCGCGGCCGTTGCCAAGGATCTGGCCGATGATCGGAATCTCGCCGAAGATGCGGTTGACGCCATAGGCCGGCAAAAAGGTGCCGGTCATGTCCATATAACCCTGAGGGTCATAGAACGTGCCCTGGAAGCTTGCGCCGATTACCGGACCGCGCACCACGCCTTCGCGCAGCATCAGCGAGCCCGGTCCTTTCTTGATCCGGGTAAAACCCCGCTCGAAGGCGACGCTGCTGGTGTCGATCTCCCGCTTCAACGCATCGTTGAGCGACTTGCCGTCCGGCGGAGGGTTGGAAACCAGCGAGCGCAGCTTGGGTTCGTCGACGATGCGGAAGTCGCGCGCATCGACACTGCCGACCATCGGCTTGCCAGTGCGGCCGGCCAGTTCCAGCTCGATGCGGCCGCCATACATATGCTCGTAGACATCGGCAAAGCGCAGGACGCCGCCGGCATCGGTCGCCTGCACGCGCAGCGAATTGCTGCCGCCGGCATTGTCGGTCTGCACCGCCACTGCGCCGCCTGACCCCATGACGCCGCTGAGCCGCAGCGCGCCAGCACCGCTGTCATAGGTGACCTTGAGATTGTTGATCGCTTCGTTGAAGAAGCCGTTGGCTTGGTCAACGGCGACATCCAGCGCCACCGGCATCGCCTCGCCTGTGCCGGATGCGGAAGCGGCGGATTCAGCCAGATAGTGCTTCACCAGGGACCGCGCATCGAACTGCTTGCCGCGCACGCGTACAGTATAGGTCTTGCCGCTGCGCTCAAGGTCGATCGAGGTGTCGTCGCCTCTGTTGAGCCGCACTGTGCCAAGCTTTGCGGAAGCCAGTCCGCCGGCGTTCAGGCGCAAATCGCCGGCAACTGAGAAGCTGTCGCCGCTCAAGCGGAAGTCCTGGAGATCCGTGACGCCATCATGCGCGCTCAAACCAAAGCGCAGCTTCGCCGGCACGCCGGCGCCCTTTTGCCATCCAACCCAAGGCACGCGAACCTCGGTGCCGGTAAGATCAGCCGTAACCTCCTGCCGGTCGCCTTGCGTGGCATCGACATCGAGCAGCATCGGCCCTGAAATCAGCGGATCAAGTGCCGGAAAATGCTTGCGGCGCGCCGCTTCGTCTAAGGTCAGCTGAATGGACCGTTTGCGAGCAACATCCGTGGTCGTGCCCACCGGCTCGGTGAGGTTCAGCCGGGCCGGTATGCCGTTGAGATTGGCATTGGCGGCGATCTCGGCGCGGCGCTGATCGATCGATGCCGTTCCAGCTGCGTCGGTGACCGTCTGACCCGAAAAGGGCTTGGCCAAAGCCAGCTTGTCGAAAGCGAGATCGACGCTCCAATGCACTCGCGCGCGATCGACTTCGCGGCTAAGCGCAATGTCGGCATTGACGGTGCCCCAAATTTCGCCGCTGAGATCCTTGGGCTCCATGCCGATGAAGCGCAGCGCGTTGATCGGTTCGCGTGACGCCAGATCGCCGACTGCCTTGGCATCGCCGGCAAGATCGAGCGTCATGAAGCCGACTGGGCCGCCCGCCTGATGCCCGGGAATGCGCATGGTGCCGTTAGACACAGTCACACGCCGATCCTCCGCCATGGGAGCCTCGCCTTTCGACAAGGTGATGCCGACATCGTTGCCGCCGAAGGTGATCACGCCGGCTGCGTTCTGGACCGTGGGTAGTGTATCGAGCACGTGGATGCGCGTGCCTTCCACCACGAAGCGACCATTGGCTTCTTCGGCCTTGAACGGGATGCCGTCGCCCAAACGGCCGGGCGGCAGCGAAAGGTTGATCTCGCTTTCGATCAGCCGGCCATCGGACACGTTTTTGTGCACCCAGCCGCGCGCATTGGGCGCGACGATGAAGGGCCACAACTGCTTGGCCGAGGCCACCGGCATCGACGTGGTGCCGAGGATAGCGCGGATGCCAGGAGCGCGGCGGCCATCGAAGATGATCTCGCCCTGCCCGGCGAACTGTCCGTCATCTGTGCTGAGCTTGAGATCGTCGATCACGAGTTGGGTTGGATCGGGCAGATACTTGCCGGCGATGCGCGAGGTGATCGCAACGGGCGGCTCGGCGAGGCCCTCAGCTGCCAAGCGCGACCCATCGCTGACCAGCTCGAAGCGGTATGCACGTGCCGCACCCGGTGCATCTGCCGCGACTGGCTGCGGGCCAACCCCGCCGCTGAAGCTCAGTGTGGTCTCGCCGGTTTGAACGGCCGCGCGCTTGATCGCCAGTTCGCCGGAGCCGGTTCGAAGCTGCATGCTGAGCTCGGCGGCACCTGCAATGATGCCGTTCTTGCCGAGGTCGATGGCGGCCCCGGTCATAGAGGCGGTAGCGCTGAGATTGCTCGGTTCGCCGTTGATGCCTTCGTGGCCATCGATATCCATGGCGATGGTGCCAAGGGACGGATCGACCTTGGCGTTGCCATCATCGATCACCGGATCGTCGCGGAAAATGGGGTCCGAATCGAGTTCTACCGTCAGGGACGAGATCTGCATTCCGCCCGGACGCTCGGCATTGCCAGCCAGCGTGATGGTGCGCCCGTTGACGACGAGTTCGGCGTTGATCGTCAGTGCATCGGCCACGCGCTGAAGGGTGGCTGAACGAACGACGAAGGTCGTGGTCTTCTCCAGGCCCGGAAGAACGATCTCGACATTTTCCAGCGCTAGCCGCCTGGTCTGGCCGGAATCCAGTCCGCTGAAAGCGCGATGAAGACCTTCGAAGATCGCCGTCAGCACCTTGTCGGGATCAACGAGACCCTGCTCGTTCTTCAACCCGGCCGCCCAGTCCTGCTCGCCATTCTGCTGCAAGGCACCGGCCACGATGCGCGCGTCGGCAAGGGTGGCGTTGCCGATCTGGATGCGACCTTGCAGCAGTTGCAGCGGCGCAAGGCCGAAACGAACCTCGCCGGCCGAAATCTGCGGCCCACCTGGATTGACTGCGCCGAGCTTCAGGTCCGCGAGGCTCAGGGAGAGAAAGCGCGAGGAGTCGAAGGAAACGCCGAGCCGCCCCAGCGAAGCGGAAACCGGTTCACCCGCAAAGCGGCTGCCGCTTCGCTCGGCCTGTTCGCGCAAACGATCCATGCCGATGGACGGGATGCCGTAGACCGCAAGGAAGAACACGGCGGCCAAAAACAAGCCGATCAGAAGGCTGAAAACTACGCCAATGCGGTGAAGGTGGCGTCGCTTGCGGCGCTTGTGCTGAGGAGACGTCGCCACTTGCGGCCGGGCAGCAGAAGGCAAAGCGCCGAGATCAGCGATCTCGTTGCGCCGGAAGCGGATTCTCTGATGCTCGCGCGGCTCGTTTTCCAACGGGGTCGACGGTTCCTGATCGGCTGATGGACGAATCCGGCTGGGCTCTATATCTCGCGAGAAACGTCACGAGGTAAACGGGTTAGGTTATGGCTGAGCTACAAATTGGCGACACTGCACCGGATTTCGAACTCCCACGCGATGGGGGCGGAACTATGTCGCTGCAATCGCTGCGCGGCCGACCGGTGGTGCTTTACGCTTACCCCAAGGATGACACGAGCGGCTGCACGGCGCAGGCCATCGACTTCACGCGGCTGAAGCCGGACTTCGAACAGGCCGGCGTGACAGTCATCGGCATCTCGCCCGACAGCGTGAAGAAGCACGACAAGTTCAAGCAGAAGCACGAGCTCGGCATCGACTTGATCGCCGATGAAGAAAAGTCGGTGCTGGCGGCGCTCCATGTGTGGAAGGAAAAAAGCATGTACGGCCGCAAATATATGGGCGTCGAGCGCTCCACCTTCCTGATCGACAAGGACGGCAAGATCGCCCGGATCTGGCGCAAGGTTTCCGTACCCGGTCATGCCGAGGAAGTTCTGGAAGCTGCGCGTGCATTAAGCTGACTGTCAGAAACGCGTCACAGCAGGGCGGCTGAGCGACTTGTTTTTGTGCCTCCGCGTGATAGGTCATCCCCTGGCTTAAGGGGTGAAGGAGCGGACTTTGACCGTCATTCGCGCATTCCCGTCGCGCACCGTCGATACCGACACGCTGGGCGGGCGCTTGTCGCGCACGCGCGATGCGAGCGGGATCAGTCTGCAAACGCTGGCGCGGCGCGTCGGCGTGAAGAAGCAGACGATCATCGATTGGGAAAACGACCGTTCCGAACCAAATGTCGAGCGCCTGACGCTGGTTGCCAGCGTTCTCGATGTGACGCTGATGTGGCTGATGCATGGTGTTGGCGATGCGCCTGCCGACGAAATCGGCCCCGATCCCCTCGCCTCGATGACCGCCCAGATCGAGCGCCTGCGCCGCATCCACGAAGATACCGGGCAGATCATCGAGCGCTTGGGACGCGAGATCGAGCGGCTTCATCGCGGGGAATGATCGCCTGCTGACTTGCCAGTCATGAACGTCAAGCTGATCGCGGCTTTCGGAGGCTTTAAGCCTGTTCCCTGGCTGGCCTGGGGCCATAACAACATGGCGCCGCGACTCGTCCTGCATCCCGACAAAATTGAATATCGCCTGTTTCGAACGCGGCTCAGGCCCTACGCCGAGGTCGAGCTGGTCGATTATCGGAGCACATGGCGTACCTTCAACGTCGTGCTGAGCTTTGAAGGCGCTCTAACCACGTTTAACGGGAATACGGGTGAGGAACGAACTGCGCGCGAGGCGATCGCCTATCTGGCCGATCGCGGTTGCCCCTTGTCTGAACGAGCAAATCGCCTGCTGAAATCAACGCCGGCCTGATGCGACGTTCAACAGCCGGTCAGTTCGCCTTGGCGGCTTCGGGCGCCGGGACGTCCGAGGTCTTCTTGCAGGCCTTCAGCCACACGTCATAGACCGGGTGCTCCACGGCGTTGAGGCCGGGGCTTTCGGCGAACATCCAGCCGGTGAAGATGCGGCGGATCTTGCGGTCGAGCGTGATTTCGTCGACTTCCACAAAGGAGTCGGTCTTCGGCTCCTGGTTTTCCGGGCTGGCGTAGCAGACGCGTGGCGTCACTTGCAGCGCACCGAACTGCACGGTCTCATCGATATAAACGTCGAAATTGATGATGCGTCCGGTGATCTTGTCGATGCCGGCAAATTCCGCCACCGAGTTCTTAATGCGCTGGACAGGCACGGCAGGCTGGGGGGCTTCCGTTTCGGGAGCCGGCACCTGTCCCTGCGGGACCTCTTGTCCAGGCTGTAGTTGCTCGTCTTGCGGTGGCGTATCAAAACCCTGAATGCCTTCGAACCCCTGGGGCCCTTCTTGAGCCTGGGCTGCCGGTATGATCAGCATCGCGATCAAACCAGCCATCAGGCTCCGCTTCGCACTCAGCATCATTGATCCAATTCCACCGCAAGCCGCGAGGCACGGCCTTTTTCAACTGTCTCGCGTAGAGGAGAATTGTGGCGAGAAATCTCTTAAGCGCCCGTCGGGGAGATCAGCCGCCCGGCGTCCAAGCATCGTAATCGCCGGTAACCCGCGGACGCTCTTTCTCGTTCAGAATCGAGCCCTTTGGACGGTAAGCGCCAGCTGAGCCCGTAAGGTTCGGCGTATGAGCCTTCTCCCATTCGCGCGGCGTGTAGGTCTCGGCAGGCGGCGGAGTGTCGACGCGGTGATGCATCCAGCCGTGCCAGCCGGGCGGAATCGCCGACGCTTCGGCATAGCCGTTGAACACAACCCAGCGGCGCGGGTTTCCATCGGGATCCAGGCCGCCTTCGTAATAGATATTGCCCAGTGCATCCTGGCCGACTTGCTTGCCCTTGCGCCAGGTAAAGAAGCGCGTTCCGAGCGTTTGGCCATTCCACCAGGTGAAGA
>NZ_DAMBUH010000085.1:9658-15022 GCF_032053605.1 Tianweitania sp. | reverse complement strand
CTTGTTCCCGACCGAGCCGCTTGAGCGCGCTGCCTTGGGTGTGCCGCAGGGCAATGTCGTGCGTCTCGCCGACCGGCGCCGGATCGATCAGCAGCGCTGATCAAAGCGTCACAACTTCTCGCTGGTGGAATCAAGGGCGGCAGGCAAGATGCCGTCCTTCTCCAGTGAGGACGACCTCGTTATGCTGACCCTTTACAGCCATCCCGACAGTGGCAACTGCTACAAGCCGCGGCTTCTTCTGGCCAAGCTCGGGCGTCCGTTCCGGCGTGTCAGCGTCAATTCCGTGACCGGCGAAACCCAGACGGCCGACTTTCTGGCCAAGAACCCCAACGGCAAGGTGCCGCTGCTGGAACTGGACGATGGCCGTTTGCTCGCCGAATCCAACGCGATGCTGCTTTATCTCGGAGAGGGTACGCGCTTCGTGCCCGAGGATGCCTACCAGCGGGCGCTGGTTTATCAGTGGCTGTTCTTCGAGCAATACAGCCACGAGCCTTATGTGGCGGTGCGCCGCGCGCTGACGATCTATCCCGAGCGGGCAGCGGAAGCGACGCCGGAGAAGATGGCGGCGACCCTGGCCGGTGGCAACAAGGCGCTTCGTGTGATGGAGGCGCAGCTCGCAAAATCAGCGTTTCTGGTGGGCGACGCGCTGACGGTCGCCGACATTGCTTTGTTTGCCTATACGCAGGATGCGGCGATTGCCGGCTTCGACATGGACCAGTTTCCCCATGTGGAAGACTGGCTCGGCCGGGTCCGTGCGGAACCCGGCCATGTGCCGATGGAATGGCTCGGCGCCTGAAGGTCAGGGCTCAAGCTGACCCTGGCGAGGGTCTTGGGCGGCGCTGATATCCGGCTCGTTGCGCGTCTTCCACAGGGAGTAGAAGATGCCGGCGGCCAGGATGCCGATCGTGCCCAAGAGGGACAGCATCGTGTCGACATGGATGCCGAACGGCACCAGCGCGACCTTGATGCCGATGAGGACCAGCACGACGGCCAGCGACGTTTGCAGGTAACGGAAGCGGTTCATCGCGGCGGCCAGTGCGAAATACAGCGCGCGCAAGCCGAGGATCGCGAAGATGTTCGACGTGTAAACGATGAACGTGTCCTGGGTGACCGCAAACACGGCGGGCACGGAATCGACCGCAAAGATCAGGTCGACCGTTTCCACCATGATCAGCGCAACGCCGAGCGGGGTGAGGAACAGCGCGAGCTTGCCGGTTTTGCTGTCGGGCTGGCGCACCGTGAAGTTCGAGCCATCCAGCGTCTTGGTGATGCGGAAGTGCTTTTGGAGGAAGCGGAAGATCGCGTTCTTCTCGAGATCCGGCTCCTCGTCCTGATGCGAGAACATGCGGATGCCCGTGAAGATCAGGAAAGCGCCGAAGAAGACCAGGATCCAGTTGAAGGAATGCACCAGTGCGGCGCCTATGCCGATCATCACGGCGCGGAACAGGATGACGCCGAGGATGCCCCAGAACAGCACGCGGTGCTGGTAGATACGGGGGATCGCCAGGAAGCCGAAGATCGTGGCGATGACGAACATGTTGTCCATCGCCAGGCTCTGCTCGATCAGATAGCCGGTATAGAATTCCAGTCCGGCCTGCGAGCCGCGCGACCACCAAATCCAGGCGCCGAAGGCAACCGCGACCAGCACGTAGCCGGCATAAAGGGTCAGGCTTTCCTTGGCCGAAATCTCTTTCTCCTCTTTATGGAGGACGCCGAGATCGAACACCAAAAGCCCGATGACGATGGTGATGAACACCACCCAGAAATAAACGGGAGTACCAAGAAAATCGCCCATAAGGGCGCTGAGAAGCGCATCCATGATTACCGGCCCATCTGCCAATTGAACATTGGTGCAGCTCCGACATCACGATTGCGCTTGATGCGCGGATCGCCAGAGGGGCCCGGTCGCTACGTCCGCCAATTTGGCGAAATGCGTTCAGAAATCAAGATGGAGAGGGTAGGGTTGGCTGCGGGTTCGATCACGAACTCGGGAGGACCGCCACGAAAATCCAGGCAAAATAAAAGGCGGAGCATAACCCCGCCTTCCATTTTCCAAGCTGGGTCGGCATGCCAAGGCAATGCGACCCAAGAAAACATCACGCCCGTTTGCACGGATGCGAAGTTATCAGCCCTTGGTGATGTTCTGTGCTGCGGACTTGCCGGTGCGGCGGTCCTGAGCGACTTCGAAGTTGATCTTGTCGCCTTCGTTGAGCGAGCTCATTCCCGAGCGTTCAACAGCCGAAATGTGGACGAAAACGTCCTGGCCGCCGTCGTCCGGCTGAATGAAACCAAAACCCTTGGTGGCGTTGAACCACTTTACGGTTCCTGTCGGCATTTTGATGTCCTGTCGTCTGCGGTTTTCTTCAATCCGTAAATCCACGGATCAGGGGTCGAAATTTAGGGATTGACGTCAGAAAACGCGCGCAGCGCGGGCCATGAGGTCCGATCAGCCGAAATTCCAGATCGCGATATACGCGAATCAAGGAAACGGATCAAGATCATCCGTTAAGCGCGGTTCATGCTTGTTAAGAGATTCGCGTGTCATCGCCGTGAATGAGCGGGATTCAGTACGGTTTCCCAGGACGAGAAAAAAGATGAGCAGCACGCTTGGATCTCGCAAGCTCCTGACAATGCACAACATTCCTCAGAGGGGATCGAGCACAAAGAAGGAACATCTTCCATCTGTGAGCCTACGCTTTCTTAACGAAGGCTAATGGCTGGTTGATCAGGCCAGTATCATCCTGTACGGAGTTCCTCGGGACGGGCATCTCGGGCACTCAACTTTCAGGAGACGGTGGGGCTTTGCCGACCAGCACGAACTGCTTATGCATGCTTGGATTCGTAGGCCTGATGGCCAGCGCCGGCTGCACATCCACTACTGCGACCAACCAAAGCGCCTCGCTTGCGCCCGTTGCCGCCGCTGCTCCCGCACCAGCGCCCGGCTCACTGCCGGACACGATGGACATTGCTTCCGTTGATCGCAACACGGCTGCCGGTGATGCCGCGCAGCAGGGCACGCTGATCACGGCTGTGGCTTATGCAAGCCCGGCTCCGGAAAGCGGTGGCGTAGCCGCCCTGAACACGGCCGTCGCACAGGCGGATGCAACCCAGACTGCAACGCCGCAGCAGGCTGTCGCCTCGGCCGCTTCTACGCCGGACGCGGCCCCAACGCAGCAGGCAGCGGCCTTTGTTGCCGAAAAGCCGAAAACGCCGGTGGCGATTGTCGCTACGAACGCCGTTGCGCCGGCTGCTAGCGAAGAACCTGCCGAAAAGCCGGTTGTGGTTGCTTCGCTTGAACCAAGCTCAACAAAGACCGTTGCTGCGCGCAGCCCGGAACTGGACTCGCTGATCGAGCGCTACGCGCAGCTTTATGAAGTGCCGGTGTCGCTCGTTCGCCGTGTGGTGAAGCGCGAAAGCACGTTCAATCCGGCAGCGAAGAATGGGCCATATCTCGGCCTGATGCAGATCCGCCATGATACCGCGCGCGGGCTTGGCTATCAGGGCAGCGCTAAGGGCTTGCTCAACGCTGAAACCAATCTCACTTACGCCGTCAAATATCTGAAGGGCGCCTACGTGACCGCCCGTGGCGATCACGACAAGGCCGTGCGTTTCTATTCCCGCGGCTATTATTACGACGCCAAGAAGCGCGGTCTTCTGGAAGAAGCCGGTCTCAAGGGCGGCAAGGCTGCCAAGGTACAAGTGGCTGTGGCCGAGAGCGGTGCTGAGAAGGCGGCTGAACTCGATCGTGGCGCTCAGGTCGCTGCAAAGAATCTGCCCGGCGTGGCGTCGGCAGCAAACCCCGTTGCACCCGCACCCTCGCGCATGGCGAATGTCGTTCAGGCATCGAGCGGCAGCAGCCTGTCGATGGCCGAATAAAGCAGGCTGTTCTCAGCCTGCTTCCTCAAGCTTTGCTTTCATTGCCTGGCACCAGTCGCGCCCGGCATCACCACCCCACAACAGCCAGGCGATATAGCCGGCTGACGGATTGTCTTCGTTTCCGAAGCCCGGCGCGCGCTTGTCGACCTTGTGGCGGGCGAAGTAGCTGACCATCCGCCTAACGGTTTCGGGAGAGAGTGCGCGGCGGTTCTTGAGATCGCGCGCTCGCGCCACGCCGATCTGTGTTCCGCCGCGGTTGAACTTGCTGCGCAAAGCAAGCCCTTGTTCCGCAGCATCAGCCACATCCTGCGGCGGGGTCAGGTCCAATGTGTCGCCATTGGTTTTGCTCATGGCTTACTCCTTGTGAAGCTCAGACCCGCTTTTCAGCGCGCGGCCGCCGTCTTCCTGTTCCACGAGGTAGGCTGGCTCTTCCTTGGACGCGTTGCGCTTGACCTTGGTGCCCTTGATCGTGCGCTGAACCGGCTTTTCAAAGCTTTCCTTCACCGTGCCTTCGGCGGTGTTGGAGCCCCATTTCCATTCGACCTTCGTACCCTTGGCGAGCTTGCTCATCGACGTTTCTCCTTCTGTGTTGGCTTGAACAGACAGGAAGGAGGGCAGTTCCCCGACAAGCGGCGGATCAGACAAGGGCCCGCCGACTCTCCTGACACGAATGGCCTCGTCGCGTGTCTGCCCTTGCGGAACGTGTGGGAAGCAATATTAATCCTGTGCCGGCCGGGGATGGCGGCATGAGGTTAGAGCCTGGGGAGGGGAACCATGAAATATGCTTACTACGCCGCCACACTCGTGTTCACGGCATTCTACGCCCACAGCGTTTATGGCTATGCGACCGATCCTGCTTTCTGGGCCGGTGAGTATCAGCGGGTCGGTTTCCCAACCTATCTCGTCAGCGTGATGCTGGTCGTGAAAGCCTTGGGCGTCATCGCAGTTTGGGTGCGGAAGCCTGTCTGGCTGGCACAGCTCGCTTATGCCGGCTTCTTCTATCATACGCTGCTCGCCGTCATGGCGGATGCGGCCTTGCGCGATCCCATCGCCCTCCTGCCGGCCGTACTGTTCGTGCTGGTTCTGGTTTCCTGGGCGACGCAGAACTATGCACGACGCCCGGCGGCAGCCTACGCGCCGAGGCCTGATCACCCGCTGGGCTCGCGGGCCTGATCATTATTGATCGTCCGGCCGATCAGTTCAGGCGGCTTCGGCTAACTCGCTCGTGGGTGTCACGGCGGCAACGACTGCATCACGGGACTGCTCGATGAACTCGGGATCCGTTCTGAGTTCATCGAGGGACCGCGGCGTGGGTCGCTCGCCATCCCAATCCTCGAAGGCGAAGCCAAGAACACCTGCGGCTTCCGACAGCGCTTCATCAAGCGTGTCGGCGACGGTGATCACGCCCGGAACATCCGGGAACGACACGCCATAGCCTGTTTCGGCTTCCTTATGGATGAGTGCGATATAGTGCGTCACAGCTCAGTC
>NZ_DAMBUH010000085.1:405-9648 GCF_032053605.1 Tianweitania sp. | reverse complement strand
TTCTTCCAGCCTGCTTGCTTGTAGATAGAATGCACCGTGCCTGAGGGAATGTCACGGCGCGGATGCGGCAGGATCACCACTGCGCCGCTAGCAGGGTGCCTGTACTTGTGGTGTGACCCTCGCACCGAGACAAGCACGAATCCGTCGGCTTCGAGCCGGCGGATGATATCGCGACTGTTTTTCAGCATCTCCTTACCGGAAATAATCCTGCAATGGCCGGACTTCCAGGCTGCCGGCTTTGAGGGCGGCGATGGCTTCGGCTACGGCGGCAGCGCCGGAGAGGGTGGTGTAGTACGGCACTTTCTGCATCAGGGTCGCGCGGCGCAGTGACTTGGAGTCGGACAGCGCCTTCTGGCCGTCGGTGGTGTTGAAGACCAGCTGGACCTGACGGTTGCGGATGGCGTCTTCGATGTGGGGACGGCCTTCCAGCACCTTGTTGACCTTTTCCGCTTCGACGCCGTTTTCCTTCAGGAAGCGCGAGGTTCCGCCGGTGGCCATGACCTTGAAGCCGAGTTCGGCGAGCTTCTTCACCGACGGCAGTACGCGCTCCTTGTCTTCGTCGCGCACGGACACGAACAGCGTGCCGGAGCGCGGCAGGTCGACGCCGGCGCCGAGCTGCGCCTTGGCGAAGGCCAGGGCATAATCGTGGTCGAGGCCGATCACTTCGCCGGTCGAGCGCATTTCCGGTCCGAGCAATGTGTCGACGCCGGGGAAGCGGGCGAAGGGGAACACGGCTTCCTTGACCGCGATATGGCCGAGCTTATGCGGGTTCGGCTTGGTGCCGTAATGATCGAAGGCACCGTCGAGCGTCTCGCCGGCCATGATGCGGGCAGCGATCTTGGCGATCGGCCGGCCGACAGTCTTGGCGACGAACGGCACCGTGCGGGATGCGCGTGGATTGACTTCGAGCACGAAGATGTCGCCGTCCTTGATGGCGTATTGCACGTTCATCAAGCCGCCGACATGCAGGGCCCGCGCCATGGCAGCCGTCTGGCGCTCCAGTTCCGCGACAAGCTCTTCCGAAAGGGAATGGACGGGCAGGGAGCAGGCGCTGTCTCCCGAATGGATGCCGGCTTCCTCGATATGCTCCATGATGCCGGAGACATAGACGTTCTCGCCGTCGCAAAGCGCGTCGACATCGACCTCGATCGCTTCGGTCAAATAGGTGTCGAACAGAAGCGGGTTCTTGCCGAGCAGCGTGTTGATCTGGCCGGTCTTGTCGTTTGGATACTTCTGCTTGATGTCTTCCGGCACGAGGCCCGGCACGGTTTCGAGCAGGTAGTTCTGCAACTGGCCGGCATCATGCACGATCTGCATGGCGCGGCCGCCGAGCACGTAGGATGGGCGCACAACCAGCGGGAAGCCGAGTTCGCCGGCAACCAGCCGCGCTTGTTCGACCGAATAGGCGATGCCGTTCTTCGGCTGAAGAAGGCCGAGCTTGTGCAGGAGCTTCTGGAAGCGGTCGCGGTCTTCGGCGAGGTCGATCATATCCGGCGAGGTGCCGAGAATCGGGATGCCGGCCTGTTCCAGCGCTGCCGCAAGCTTGAGCGGGGTTTGGCCGCCGAACTGCACGATCACGCCATGGAGCGTGCCGGCCTGTTTTTCCGTGCGCAGGATCTCGAGCACGTCTTCGGCTGTCAACGGCTCGAAATAAAGGCGATCGGACGTGTCGTAATCCGTGGAGACCGTTTCCGGATTGCAGTTGATCATGATCGATTCATAGCCGGCATCGGCCAGTGCGAAGGCGGCGTGACAGCAGCAATAATCGAACTCGATGCCCTGCCCGATGCGGTTGGGACCGCCGCCGAGGATCACGACCTTCTTTCGATCCGACACGCGCGCTTCGTCGGCGACCTGGCCGGCAAAAGGCAGTTCGTAGGTCGAGTACATGTAGGCGGTGGGCGCCGCGAACTCGGCCGCGCAGGTGTCGATTCGCTTATAAACTGGATGAACGTCGAGCTTTTCGCGAATCTTCTGAATCGCTTGCGCGTCGCTCTTCACAAGCGAGCCGAGGCGGGCATCGGAGAAACCCATGGCCTTGAGCTTGCGCAGATTCCGGGCGTCCTTGGGCAGGCCGTGATCGCGCACACGGCTTTCCATGGCAATGATGCCGGCGATCTGCTCCAGGAACCAAGGATCGATCTTGCACATCTCATGGACGTCTTCGAGCGAAGTGCCCATGCGGATGGCCTGCGCCACCATGCGCAACCGGTCGGGCGTCGGGGTGCCGAGGGCAGCACGGATCGCGTTGCGGTCTTCGCCGATACCGAGGCCGGGGATTTCGATTTCGTCGAGGCCGGTCAGGCCGGTTTCAAGACCGCGCAGGGCCTTTTGCAGAGACTCTTGGAAGGTGCGGCCGATTGCCATGACTTCGCCGACCGACTTCATGGCTGTGGTCAGCACATTATCGGCGCCGGGGAACTTCTCGAAGGCAAAGCGTGGGATCTTGGTGACGACATAGTCGATCGACGGCTCGAACGAGGCCGGCGTCGCACCGCCGGTAATGTCGTTTTCGAGCTCATCCATCGTGTAGCCGACGGCCAGCTTGGCTGCGACCTTGGCGATGGGGAAGCCGGTGGCCTTGGAAGCCAGCGCCGAGGAGCGCGACACGCGCGGGTTCATTTCAATGACGACTAGACGGCCGTCGGCCGGGTTGACGGCGAACTGCACGTTCGAGCCGCCGGTTTCCACGCCGATCTCGCGCAGCACCGCGATCGAGGCGTTGCGCATCATCTGGTATTCCTTGTCCGTCAGTGTCAAAGCCGGCGCGACGGTGATGCTATCGCCGGTATGAACGCCCATCGGATCGAGGTTTTCGATGGAGCAGACGATGATGCAGTTGTCCGCCTTGTCGCGGACGACCTCCATCTCATATTCCTTCCAGCCAAGGACGCTTTCCTCGATCAGCACTTCCGTGGTGGGGGAGGCGTCGAGGCCGGATGCGATGATCTCGTAGAACTCGGCGCGGTTATAAGCGATGCCGCCACCGGTGCCGCCCATGGTGAAGGACGGCCGGATGATGGCAGGTAGGCCGACATGATCGAGCGCCTGGGCCGCAATGCCCATCGCGTGGCCGACATAGCGCTGCTTGCGGTCGCCTTCGCCGAGGTTCCACTCGGTTTCCAGCGCGTCGAGCTGGGCGTCGAGATTGTCCGGGTTGCTGGCCTTCAAGGCGGCGCGGCGCGCCTTGTGCGCCTGCTTGTCGGTGTCCTTTACGGCCGAGGCGTTGGCCAGCATCGACTTCGGCGTTTCCAGGCCGATCTTGGCCATGGCTTCGCGGAACAGCGAGCGGTCTTCGGCCTTGTCGATGGCTTCGGCATTGGCGCCGATCATCTCGACGTTATAGCGGTCGAGCACGCCCATGCGGCGCAGCGACAGGGCCGTGTTCAGCGCGGTCTGGCCACCCATGGTCGGCAGCAGCGCGTCCGGCCGTTCTTTGGCGATGATCTTGGCGACGACTTCCGGCGTGATGGGCTCGACATAGGTCGCATCGGCCAGTTCCGGATCGGTCATGATGGTGGCCGGATTGGAGTTGACCAAGATGATCCGGTAGCCTTCCTCCTTCAGGGCCTTGCAGGCCTGGGTGCCGGAATAATCGAACTCGCAGGCCTGGCCGATAACGATCGGACCCGCACCGATGATCAGGATGGACTTGATGTCGGTGCGTTTGGGCATGGCTCGGATCCATCTGGCATGCGCGTTGCGCTGAAAAGCCGGACGGAATGAACCGGCCGGCCTGCGCACACGCTTAATCTTGGGCTAGGCCGGTCTTATAGGGGAGAGTGCGGGCTTGTGTAACCCCAAAAAACGGGGCGACAGCCATCATTCACATGACTATCGCCGGGCGTTTTGCCCCGGGCTTTACTCGGCGGAGGCTGCGAGCGTCGTTGCCGCGGGTGCCTGCTGCTCTTCCTGCAAGGAGGCCAGCCATGTCTTCACGGCGCTGACATCCGCGTCGCCGAGGAGATGACCGAGTTCGACGGTCTTGCCCACGACCTCAGCGCCTTTGCCGCGCAGTGCATCAGCCAGACCCGGCGCGAAGCTGCCATAGGTGGCGTCGTTCTTGCCGGCGACCGCCAGAATGGAATCCTTTGCGAGATTGACGTCCGGCAGGGTCTTCAGAACCATCATTGGGCGCAAGAGGGCGGCGCGCTGCACGAGATCGGGGTGCAGGAAGGAGAGAGCGGCGAGCAGATTGGCGCCGTTGGAATAGCCGAGATAGATCGCGTTGTTCAGGTCGATGCCGTAGTCCTTTTGCGCCGTTGTCATGAACTTGGCGAAGGCGTTGGCTTCGGAGCGGATGTCGTCCTGATCGAAGGTGGTGGGCGTGACGCGCTTGTACCAGCGGTTGATGCCGTCCTGCACGACACGTCCGCGAATGCCCAGCAATGCGGAACCCGGCGCGACCTTGGCCGCAAGATCCATCAGGCTGGTTTCGTTGCCGCCTGAGCCATGCAGCAGGATCAAAGTCGGCGAGCCCTTGGTGGTCGCCTTGCGGTAGTTCGCGACGAAGGCCTGCGAGCGCGTGACGGAGGTCAACGGATTGCTGGCGGCAGCCTTGGCGGCGTTCGTCCCGACAGGCGCATTGGTGAGCGAAGCTTTCTCAACCAGGCATTTCGCTGATGGCGTGACGTTCGCCTTGTTGCTCATGGAAGCACCACACTCGATCTGCGCCGAAGCAGGCAGCGCTGTTCCGCCAATAAGGAGGCTGGAGATCACCGCGGTGGCAAGAATGCGCATCATGGATTGACCCTGAAACAGGTTGGTTGACAGTGGGTTAACGCGGTGAGTTCTAGCATCGCCGCAAGCCGTTCATCGCGGCTGGCAGCCACTTCCAGCTTTATTGCAGCACGAATGTGGCACTGCATCATTGAAACACGGGTTTGTGAAGTCTTCTTCGTGGAACAAATCTGCTTTGTAGAAATTGTTGCGCCTCTGCAACTTACCACCTGATCGCAAGTTATGTGTTTTAGCCGGAGCAACCTTGCTGCCGGCGCATCTGTGCGAGGGAATTTGCCATGCAGTGGAGAGGGCGCCGTCAAAGCTCCAATGTCGAGGATCGCCGTGGCGGCGGTGGTATGTTCGGTGGTGGCGGACGCATGGGCGGCCCCATGCGCATTCCCGTCCGTGGCGCCGGTGGCGGCCTCGGGATCACGGGCATCATCATTCTGCTGATCGCAGCCTGGATCTTCGGCATCAATCCGCTGGAGTTGCTGTCGGGTGGTGGCAGCCTGGGTGGCGGTGGTGGTCAGACGCAAAGCCGCACGGTCGATACCAAGGCTTCCGACGAGATGACGCAGTTCGTTTCCACCGTGCTGGCTGAAACGGAAGACACTTGGAACGGCATCTTCCAGGCGGAAGGCCAGACTTATAAAGAGCCGCGCATGGTGTTGTTCAGCCGCCAGGTACAGTCGGCTTGCGGCACAGCATCGTCGGCTTCAGGCCCGTTCTACTGCCCGAACGACCAGCGCGTTTATCTGGACACGACCTTCTTCCAGCAACTAGACCAGCAATTTGGCGCATCGGGCGACTTCGCGCAGGCCTATGTAATTGCGCATGAGGTTGGCCACCATGTCCAGAACCTGACCGGCATCCTGCCCCGCTTCAACCAGATGCGCCAAAGCATGAGCCCGGAAGAAGCCAACCGCATGTCCGTGCGCGTCGAGCTGCAGGCGGATTGCTTTGCCGGCGTTTGGGCGCACTACACCGATCAGAAGGGCTTGCTGGAGAAAGGCGATGTGGAGGAAGCGCTGAACGCTGCCACGCAGATCGGCGACGACACGCTGCAGAAGCGCAGCCAGGGCTATGTTGTGCCCGACAGCTTCAACCACGGTACTTCGGCCCAGCGCCGCAGCTGGTTCCAGCGCGGCGTGCAGAACGGCCGCCTGAGCGATTGCGATACGTTCAACAACCCGGTGTAAGATTGGGTTCTTGCTTCAACAAAAAAGGCCGGCGAAATGCCGGCCTTTTTTGTTCTTAACGTTCGGCGAGGAGGGGTTCGCCGCGCCGTTCGTGAATCAGGTTCACGAAGCGGCGGAAGAGGTAGTGGGAATCCTGCGGGCCGGGCGAGGCTTCCGGGTGATGCTGGACCGAGAAGACCGGCTTACCCTTGAGCGCAATGCCGCAGTTGGAGCCGTCGAACAACGAGATGTGGGTTTCCTCGACGGCTTCGGGCAGGGACTGGCTGTCCACCGCAAAGCCGTGGTTCATCGAGACGATCTCGACCTTGCCGGTGGTGTGATCCTTCACCGGATGGTTGGCGCCATGATGGCCCTGATGCATCTTGGCGGTCTTGCCGCCGAGCGCAAGCGCCAGCATCTGGTGGCCGAGGCAGATGCCGAAGGTCGGCAGGTCGGCCTTGAGCAGATCCTGGATCACCGGCACGGCGTATTCGCCCGTGGCTTCCGGGTCGCCGGGGCCGTTCGACAGGAAGATACCATCCGGCTTCATGGCGAGGATGTCTTCCGCAGCCGTGGATGCAGGCACGACGGTGACCTTGGCGCCGAGGCCGGACAGGAGGCGAAGGATGTTGCGCTTCACGCCGTAATCGATGGCAACCACATGCATGGTGGGCTCGGTTTGTTCGCCGAAGCCTTCGTTCCAGGCCCAAGGCGTTTCGTTCCACACCGAGCTTTGGCCGGAGGTGACGTCCTTGGCGAGATCGAGGCCGACGAGCCCTGACCAGGCCTTGGCCTTCGCCTGCAGGGCGGGGATGTCGAATTTGCCGTTAGGATCGTGGGCGATCACGGCGTTCGGCGCGCCCTTGTCGCGGATCAGCGCGGTGAGCGCGCGCGTGTCGATGCCGGCCAGCGCCACGACGCCGCGCTTCTTCAGCCAGGTGTCGAGGTCGGAGGCCGAACGGTAGTTCGAGGGATTGGTAATGTCGGCCTTGAAGATCGCGCCGACCGCGCCGTTGCGGGCAGCGGGTGTCAGGTCCTCGATGTCTTCATTGTTGGCGCCGATATTGCCGATATGCGGGAAGGTGAAGGTGACGATCTGGCCGACATAGGACGGATCGGTCAGGATTTCCTGGTAGCCGGTCAGCGCCGTGTTGAAGCAGACTTCCGCGACCGCTTCGCCGGCTGCGCCCAGACCCTTGCCTTCGATCACCGTTCCATCGGCCAGCACAAGAACGGCTGTGGCGATCTCATCGTCCCATGGCTGAGTTGCGGGGGTCGCCGTTGTTTCGGTTGCCTGATCCATCTCGTTCTCCACTGCCTCGCTGCGCCTTCGGTTTGGCTTTGGCTCTTCCCGAGCGCACGCTATGGGCTGCGCCTGGAAATACACGATGCAAAGCCATTTGGCGGGATGGTTGTCGGTTGAGTGCAAACTCATGGACCGGAACCTCCTCCACATAATCCGCTTGGCGCCACCGGACAACAGGAAAGCCGGCGTTTTTGCGAGGCATATTGCGGGTTTCCACGGCTTCGATGTCTGGGAGACCTTCCGGCCGCCAGGCAAAGCCACTATGGACTTCAGGGAAATGGAGACCACCATCATGCTGCGCGATCAATTCGCGAACGGCCTCAAGACTGCGATGAAGGCAGGCGACAAGCGCCGCACCTCGACGCTGCGGCTGATCCTTGCTGCCATCAACGATCGCGACATCGCCAATCGCGGCCTGGCCAAGGAGCCGGTGGTGGATGAGGAAATCCTGGCGATCCTCGGCAAGATGGTGCGCCAGCGCGAAGAATCCGCGAAGGCATTCGAAGAAGGCGGCCGCATCGAACTGGCGCAGCAGGAGCGCGAGGAAATCGAGATCATCCGCGACTTTTTGCCCAAGCAGATGAGCGAAAGCGAAGTGCGCGAGGCCTGCCGAAGCATCATCGCCGAACTCGGCGCCAGCGGCCTGCGCGACATGGGCAAGTGCATGAACGCCTTGAAGGAGCGTTATCCCGGCGCGATGGACTTCAGCAAGGCGAGCGGCATCGTGAAGGAGATGCTGCAATAAGGGCTGAGCCCTCAATCCTCCCCTTGAGGGGAGGTCGCGCCGAAGGTGCGGGCGGGGGTATTCCTGGCGCGGATGGACCTCCACCCCTAACCCCTCCCCTCAAGGGGGAGGGGAACACGCTGAACGCCCGCACTTGCGGCTCTATCTATTACGAAGCTTCGACATGATCCGGCGCAGCTTCAGAAGGCTGGCGATGCTGCTAGCCTTTGTGGCGGCTTTGGCGAGCGGACTGGAGTCGCTGCCGCAGGCGCTGATGGCAGTGCGGCTAGTGCGGGTGGCGCTCGACCCGGTTGCGCAGACGCGCATCGAGCTGGATGCTGTGCCGTCCGAGCAGATCCTCGTCAATGCTCGCCAAGCATTGGCTGAGGGAGATGGCGAGCTTGCTGCGAGCTACCTTGTTCTGGCCGATCAGCGGACACTCACCATGCCGGAGGATCTTCGTCAGGCGGTAGCGGATGCGACGGCATTTGATGTAGCCGATTTCGGCGGGGATGTCTGGGCCGGCTTCGTTCATGGCGAGGCTACGACGCCGGCCGGCTTTGCGGCGGCCTTGGCACTCGATCTCACGGCGATCGGCGACGTGAAGGACTTGATGGTTCAGGCCGCTGCCTACCCCGACCACGACATTCTCATCATGAGCCTCGCCAGCATCGGGTTGGCGCTGACCGGCGCGAGCGTCGTTTCGGTCGGTGCGGCGACGCCTGCAAAGCTGGGTGCTTCAACGCTGAAGATCGCGCGCAAGGCACGGCTGCTGCGTCCGCGATTCGTCACGGTGATGGCGCGGGAACTGCGTGGTGCGCTGAAGATCGGCAAGGTCGAGGAAGCGGCGACGGCCTTGCGCCGACTGGATTTCACTACTGCACGGCGGGCAGCTGCGGAAAGCCTTGACCGGGCGGTACTTTCACGGTTGCAGGACAGTGCCGTTGATCTCGGCCGCGTCGGGCGCCGACAGGGCGTGCGCGGCACGCTGGAAACCTTGGCGCTGGTAGATGAACCGGTGCGTTTGCGGCGGCTGGCGGCGATCTCGGAGCAGTTCGGCCCGGGCTACCGTGCGGTGTTGCGGGTCGTGCCAGATGCCGGGCGGGTTGCGGCACGCCTCGTCAAGCCGCTGTTCAGGCTGACCGAACTGCTGGGCTCGGCGCTTCTCTGGCTGCTGACGGTTCTGCTGTTCCTTCGCCGCAGCGTGCTGGTGATCGCACGTGGCATTGCAACGGTTGTTCCGCCTTATCCGCGACGCCGTCGGCGGATCGTTCCAACCCCGCCGATAACAATATTGTAGAGCGCGCTAGTGC
>NZ_DAMBUH010000085.1:0-241 GCF_032053605.1 Tianweitania sp. | reverse complement strand
GGAACCGTAGAGCGGCAGGCGCCGCAGCGCGATGCCGAAGCCGAACGCTTCATTCAAGAGGAAATCACCCGCCATCCCGGCGCGCCCTATTACATGGCGCAGACCATTGTCGTGCAGGAGCAAGCGCTGGAAGCCGCGCAGCGCCGGATCGAGGAACTGGAAAGCCAGCCCCAGGCTCAGCCGCAAAGCGGCGGCGGTGGCTTGTTCGGAAGCCTGTTCGGTGGCGGTGATCGCAGCGAAC
>NZ_DAMBUH010000084.1:0-15225 GCF_032053605.1 Tianweitania sp. | reverse complement strand
GACTTCCGGATCGATGCGCATCGGCGCTGATACCGTCACCTTCGCGGATGAAGCGATGACGACGGGAGAAGACCAGGCGCTACGCTTTCGCAAGTCCATGGCGATGGTGTTCCAGAGCTTCGACCTTTTTCCTCACATGACCGCTCTGCGCAACATCACGCTGGCTCCAACGCTGGTCAATGGTGTGCAGCAGGAGGAAGCGCGCGACATGGCCCTGAAGCTGCTTGAGCGCGTCGATCTCAAGCACAAGGCAGATGCTTACCCTGGCCAATTGTCGGGCGGTCAGGCGCAACGCGTTGCGATTGCGCGGGCTCTCGCTATGAACCCCCGCGTTCTATTGTTCGATGAAGCCACATCGGCGCTCGATCCTGAACTCGTTGGGGAAGTGCTGGCGGTCATCAAGGATCTGGCGAAAGAAGGCCGCACGCTTGTTGTTGTCACCCACGAATTGGCCTTTGCCCGTGATGTTGCCGACACGCTTTACTTCTTTGACCAGGGTCGGGTCCTTGAATGCGGCGAACCTCGCCTGTTGATGGCCAATCCTCAGACTGAACGGCTGAGCGGTTTTCTGAAACGGTTTCAAGGCGTCCTCACCGCCTGATCCGAACCAACAGCATATTCATGCACCTTCGCTGCCTAAGGATAAAACCCAATGTCTGCGTATGACGTTCTTCTTCAGCCGTTCCAGCTGCGCGGATTGACACTGCGTAATCGCATCGTGAGCACCGCGCACGCTCCTGGCTACAGTGTGCAATCCCTCGCCGGGGAACGCTACCGGCGTTACCATGAAGAGAAGGCGAAGGGCGGGGTTGCCTTGACCATGATCGGCGGCTCGACTGCCGTTTCCACGGACTCGGCGGCACCCTTTGGGCAGCTCACGCTCGCCGAAGACCGCGCCATCCCGCACATCAAGGAACTGGTCGACGGCGTTCACACCTACGGCGCAGCCGTGTTCTGCCAGATCTCGCATGCCGGCCGTCGCGGCCGATGGGATACAGGTGCCTGGATTCCGCCCGTCAGCGCATCTGCGGTTCGCGAAGCCCAGCACCGCTCGTTCCCCAGAGAAATGGAAGACTGGGACTTCGAACGCATCCTTTATGATTTCGAGTCGGCCGGCCAGCGCGCGGCGGCTTCCGAACTCGACGGCATCGAACTGCTTTTTGCAGGCGGGCAGATCGGGATGCAGTTCCTGTCCCCTGCCGTCAACAGGCGCACTGATGAGTATGGCGGGAGCCTGGAGAACCGCCTTCGTTTTCCGCTCCAGATCATCGATGCGGTTCGCCGCGGTCTTGGCGACAAGCTTGTTCTCGGCGTTCGCATGACGGCCGACGAGTTTTTCGAGGCGGGTCTTGACCAGGAAGAGTGCTTCGAAATCGCGAAGGCCTTTTCGGCAGCTCAAACCACCGATTACCTCAACATCATGGCCAGCACCGTCTATAACTGGCGCACCGCCTCCTTGTCCATGCCCAGCATGGGCACACCCCTTGCACCTTACCTGTCGATGGCCGGTCGCATCAAGGCAGCGGTGGATGTTCCGGTTCTTCACGCCAACCGTATTCTCGACTTCGCCACCGCTGCCCGAGCCGTCGAGGAGGGATTGATCGATCTCGTCGGCATGACGCGTGCCCAGATCGCCGATCCGCATATGGTGCGCAAGCTGATCGAGCGGCGCGAAAGCGACATTCGGCCATGCGTTGGTGCCAACTACTGCATCAGTCGCATCTATGCTGGCGGCGAGGCGCTTTGCATCCAGAACCCAGCGACAGGCCGCGAAACAACGATGCCGCACATCGTGCCGCGCGCGGAAACTCAAAAGCGCGTGGTTGTTGTCGGCGCGGGTCCGGCCGGACTTGAAGCAGCTCGCGTTTCAGCGGAACGCGGTCACAAGGTGACGTTGATCGAGGCCGAACCGCAGGTCGGTGGCCAGATCAACATCGCCGCCAAGGTCAGTTGGCGCCAGGATCTGCAAACAGTCACGCAGTGGCTCGAGGATCAATGCCGAAAGCTCGGCGTTGATATCTGGCTCGGCTACATGGCTGATATGACGATGGTGGAAAGCTTTTCACCAGACATCGTCATCATCGCAACGGGCGGCTTCCCAAATGTCGGAGAGTTCGAGGGCGCTGAACACGTTTATAGTTCATGGGACATCCTGGGCGGCCGCGTCGAGATTGGCGAACGCGTACTGATGTTCGACGACCAAGGCGCGGATTCCGGCACGAGCTGTGCCGACTACCTATCGCAAGCCAACAAGAAGCTCGAAGTCGTTACGCCGGAACGGCACATCGGTGTCGAAGCAGGGGCATACAACTTCCCCATCTACCTCACCCACCTCTACAAGAACGGTGTCTCCATTTCGCCGGACCGCCGGCTTCGCAGCGTCAAGCCTGTCGGCAACAGTCTTGTTGCCACGATCCGCAACGAATACACGCTGGAAGATGAAACGCGGGAGGTCGATCAGGTCGTTTGCGACAGCGGAACGTTGCCGAATGACGAACTCTATCTCGAATTGAAGGAACATTCGCTCAATCAGGGAGCGCTCGACTTCAAGGCTCTGCTTTCGGGTCGCCCACAGGCGACCCACTCTAACCCGGACGGCAAGTATATGCTTTTCAGGGTAGGTGACGCAGTCGCCAGCCGCAACATCCATGCAGCAATCTATGATAGCTTGAGGTTATGCAAGGACTTTTAAGACTGTGCCCTATGAGAGGAATCGACTGGTTGAGATTCCAAACCCGTTGCAGTTGTTGGTTCACGTCATAGCCTGCGGAGAGCAACCTTGAACATCCTGCATGCGCTACCTTCCTCTCCACAAGTCGCCATGCTGACCAATTGGGCTTTTGCTTGCTACAGCAATCTGTACTGATCCTGTTTGAATCCTACTGCTCGTAGGTGACAAACCACACCCGCTATAAACGTCAGGCTTCCCGGCATCCAAGCTACCGGGGATAAGAACATGCGGGAAGCCAGTCGAAGCAATGCAGACATTCGTCGTCGTAGGCACTGGGATTGCCGGCTTCAGCGCGGTTTCAACATTGTCGCAGGAAGCGGGTGACGCGCGTATCGTTTGGATCGGTGATGAGGTCGAAGCGCCTTACGATCGCCCGCCACTTTCCAAGGATTTCCTGACGCAAGATGATGTGGCATTGGCCCGTTTTAGTCCGGAGACATCGCCGGCAAAGGTCGAAATGCACCTCGGTGTTCGCGTCACTACCATCGCCCGTGATGACCGCTGTCTGACAACTGATGATGGCAACACGATCCGGTATGATCGTTTGCTTCTTGCAACCGGATCAAGCCCGCGCCCTCTTCCGAAAACAATGAACAACAGTCACGTCGCGCATCTGAGAACTGCGGCTCATGCTGTCGATCTGCGACGCAAATTCAGATCGGCCCGCCACCTGGTTATTGTCGGTGGCGGCTATATCGGGCTGGAAGTCGCATTCAGTGCCAGGGCTCGCGGATGTTCCGTCACGATGGTTGAGGTCGGGCCCTCGCTTCTAGGGCGCACGGGATCTGCTGCACTTGGTTCGTGGGCGCTTCGAACCCTGGAAAGTAACGGCGTTGATGTCAGGCTGAACACCAGCATTGCTGCCCTGTCTGGATCAGCGGATGAAAAGACGACAGTGCATCTATCTGACAATGAAGGCATCGTTGCGGATGTCATGCTTGCCGCGATTGGCGTGTTGCCAAACTGCCAGATTGCGACTTCTGCGGGCTTGGCCACCGATAATGGCATCGTTGTAGACGCCTTTGGTCGTACCAACGATCCAGCGATCTTTGCGGCTGGTGAAGCCACCCGCTATCCCATTGCCAAACTTGGGGGAAGCTTCCGAACCGAAAGTTGGAACGCATCCCGAAACCAGGCGATTGTCGCGGCGAAATCAATGGCCGGTCTGCCAACTGAGGCGTTCGACGAGTTGCCGTGGAATTGGTCGGACCTCGGGCGGCACAGTGTTCAGTGCCTAGGAATGCCTGCCATGGGTACGAAGAGATTGACGATTGGAGATGCAGCCGGCGACGAGTGGATGGAGATCTTTTTGGATGCCAGAGAAACGCTCGTGGGTTGCGTAACAGTGAACCAGTCGCGTGAAATGTCGAAGCTCCGCCGTGCTTTGGTTAAGGAAAGCGGCATTCCTGCAGGCTTGCTGCAGCGCGCAAATATAAGACCAACTGCTTGTTAAAGGGAAGGGTTCGACATGGGCTGGAACGCTGTTTGCAGAACCGAGGAGCTTGACGAGGGCGCAATGCGGAGCTTCGAGCTCGAAGGCACGCGGATCGTGCTTTATCGGATCGAGGGCGCCTGTTACGCCACAAGCAATGTCTGCACCCATGCCTTCGCCCTGCTAAGCGACGGTTGGCTGGATGACAACGTCATCGAATGCCCCCTGCATGGCGCGCAATTTGACGTCACGACCGGACGCGTGCTTTGCGGTCCAGCTACGGTGGATCTAGCAGCCTATCCCGTTCGCGAGAAGGACGGGTTCGTAGAAGTCGAAGTGGCCGCCTGATTCAGAAGGCGCTGAAATTGGAGGGAACGCTCAATGCATTGTGCCGACACGCTCTTCGCCAACATGTTCGAGATCGAGAAGGATGGAGCTCCGGCCTCCACCGCCGATATCTTTCCGGACTGGCAGCCGCATGATCGCTTCGGCATTCTGATCGACGAGCCCCTCGGCGCTCTAGGCGCCACCCATCTCATCCAGGTTGCCATTGCCGCCTTCTACGATGCGCGCCCAGAGCGCCGCACTGAACGCCGCGTTTACCCAGAAATCTACGCCATCCATATCGGAGAGGATTTTGGTGCACTGACCGAGTTCGACTTCTGGCCGGCACGCCGCGAAGTCATCGTTTCCACAGATCATCGCGAGATCCTGGATGCCATCAACGACCGCGCCATCACACGTCTGGCTCTGCCATACACACGACCGAGCCGCACGCTGGAACATCGACCGAAAGAACCGGATGCGGCTCTCGAGCTGTTGCGCAGCGCGATCCTGTACAGTGCAGACGGGCGGCTGGAAAACCCCGACTTCTCGATCACCGGCCTAGGCCGGGGAACCGAAACCAACACCCGTAAGGTCATCCGACCGCCTCATCTGAGTGAGGAAACGGTCAAGATGATGAAGGAAAGCGGGAGCATGAGCAAGGAAACGGACAAGGACTATACAAAGGTCATCAACAGCCGCTTCTCAGTGGTCAGTGATGAATTACGCGCTGCAGCCACCAGCCGCCGCAAAGATCTCTCTGAGGAAAAGGGTGTTCGTGAAACCTACCGGATCATCACCCCGGAGGAAGCGCTTACGCGTTTGTAAGCTGATGCTTCACGAGTTGCCCTAGCCGGCGCAACTTGTCGGTGTTCTCTTCGGTCCAGGGATACGAAAAATTTAGAGCGATAAAGTTCTGAAACGATCCGGCTATCGAGAACATCGGCCCTGCAAGCATTCCGATGCCGTCAGCTGCCGCAGCGCGAGCAACAACGGCGGCATTGGTTTTGGGGCAACGAAGCCAGCACATATAGCCTCCGTCTGGCTGCGACACGGAGGTTTCGAGCGGAAATGACTTCTCGATCAGGTCCGCGCCAACCTGCATCCGAGATGCCAACGTGCTTTTCAGAATCCTCAAGTGTCGATCATAGCTGCGGCCACCCAGGTGTTCGGCAATCGTACATTGGACGATCGTATCAGCTGCAGTTGCGCCGGTCATGAATTGCGTCGATAGGACATGACGAATATGGGGGCCCGCTACGACCCATCCTACGCCATAGGCCGGCGACAGGGTATGCGAGAAACTACTGAACTGAACCACGGTATTGCCGTCGTCGAACTGCCGCAAACTACGTGCGGGACGGACTCCGTAATTCAGCTCCCCGAACATGTCGTTTTCTATGATCAGCACACCATACCGCCGGGCGATGTCGATCAAGGCACGCATGATGTCTTCGGAATAGGTTACGCCTGTAGGAAAGTGCGGCGCCGCCATGAAGATGGCAGCTTTGACAGGGTTGTTCTGAAGCAGATGCTCAAACTGTTCAGGATCGACACCAAGGGTAGGGTGCGAATAAAGTTCGATGACGTCAAGCGCGCGGTTCTTCAGCCCCGCAACCATCGGATAATAGGATGGACTCTCGACAAGAACGGCGTCGCCTACCGAAGTGAATGCGTCGAGGCATAGATGATAAGCTTCCAGGGTTGATGACGTAATCAGGATGTCATCGGGCGAAATGACCGCGCCGCGTTGAGCCTGGCGGCGGGCGATCTCTCGTCGCAGTGGCCAGAAACCTTCGGGCTGGGGATCCAGATCGATACGCTCGATCCCGCGCCGAAGAACCTGTCGTAAAGTGCGATCCAGGACAGAGCGCGTGAACAGGTCTTGGCTTGCCCCGGGGAGACCGAAAGCAGAAACGCCCTTCCAGGAAACCAGAGACGGATGACTTGGATTGGATTTGGGATCTGATGCGGTACGTTTTGATGTGGTGTCGGTGTAGGCAGTCGGAGCCGTCAAAGCCTTCGCCACGTAGAAGCCGGATCGCGGCCTTGCTTCACAAACGCCCGAGCTTTCGAGGAGCTCATATCCACGGTGAACGGTGACCTGGCTGAAGCCAGTATTTTTACTCATTTGCCGGACAGAAGGCAGTCTGTCGCCGACCCGCAATGTTCCCGCGGCGATTTGATCGCGGATCAACATAACGACCTCGTCATACCGGCGCATTTCAGAAGACCTCTGTACTAAGCGTTAAACGAACTATCTGCCCATTTGCGGCAAAACCACCGTCGCCTTACGGTGTATACGACAGAAATACAAAGCGGGTGTAGCTGGGAGCACTCCGTAAGCACAGGATGCTGCAGCGCTCTTGCCCAGACTAGCGGGCTGATGGAGGAACCTATGCCGAGTTCACGTTCGATCGGCGCGCAAGTCGAGGCCAAGAAGCTCCGCTTTGTGTCCCTTGCCGACCAGATCTGGGACTTTGCAGAAATTCGCTTTCGCGAACATCAGTCATCAGCCGCGCAAATGGAAGCTCTTCGGCATGAAGGGTTTCAGATCTCGCGTAATCTTGCCGGCATGCCGACGGCTTTCGTTGCCGAATTTGGCAAGGGCGCGCCGGTCATCGCCATCCTGGGTGAGTTCGATGCACTGGCCGGATTGAGCCAGGTGGCAGGTATGCTGGAAAAGAAGCCGATCGATCCGGAGCGGCAGGGTCACGGATGTGGCCACCATCTTCTTGGTACGGCCGGCATCATGGCCGCGGTCGCCGTTAAAGGGCATCTCGAAGCAACCGGTGGTATGGGAACGATCCGCTACTACGGCTGTCCCGCAGAAGAAGGCGGTTCAGGCAAGACTTACATGGCGCGATCGGGTGTGTTTAACGATGTGGATGCCGCACTCTGTTGGCATCCCGGCACCCTAACCGGCGTGATGGCGATGGATACTCTGGCTAACATCCAGGCCTATTTTCACTTTACAGGCACAGCCAGCCACGCAGCCGTTTCCCCGCATCTTGGTCGTAGCGCACTGGACGCTGTGGAGTTGATGAATGTCGGCGCCAACTACATGCGTGAGCATATGCCGCAGACAGCACGCATGCATTACGCCGTTACCAACACCGGGGGTATTTCACCGAACGTCGTGCAAGCGGACGCCTCGGTGCTGTATCTTGTACGCTCGCCGGATATGGAAGACGTAAAGTCTCTGTTTGCGCGTGTTCAGGACATCGCCAAGGGCGCAGCCCTCATGACGCAGACAACAGTGCGTTGCCAGATCGATCGCGCCACGTCACCCATGCTGGCTAACAATGTTCTCGATCAATTATTGCAGACAAGGCTAGAGGGTGATTGGGCTCCAGGCTTCGACCCGGTCGATCAGGATTTTGCCGACAAGATCAGGGAGACCTTTTCGGAAAGCGAGATCGCAGCATCTTTTCAGCTCTTTGAGCTTGAGACGGATGCTGGTCTCGCAATGCACCATGGCGTCGTACCCCTGCCGACGCAACGCCTGCTGCTATCCGGTTCCACGGATGTTAGCGATGTGAGCCAAGTGGTGCCGACGGCACAATTTTATGGCGCTTGTTATGCCGTCGGTACGCAGTTTCATACCTGGCAGATGGTTACCCAGGGCAAACTGCCCGCCGCCCATAAAGGCATGACCAGCGCCGCGGTGGTCCTTGCTTCCAGTGCAATCGACCTGATGCAAGATGCCGAGTTGCTCGCTGCCGCAAAGGCCGAGTTTAAGTTGCGCCGGGGCGGCAGGCCCTATGAATGCCCCATACCCGCCGACATCTCGCCGCCCGTAGAACAAGCGGCTTGAACCAGAACAAACAGACTTCTTGAAAGCTGAGGGGAAAATGAAGCTAACGAAATTGATCAATCGCGGCCTCCTTGCAGGCCTGATGATGTCAGCGTCACCCGTCATGGCAGAGACCATGACGATCGCGCTAAAAACCGAGCCGTCGTCGCTGGATCCGCACTATCATTCACTGACGCCGAACTACCAAATGGCATTCACGGTCTTCGAACCATTGGTCAAGCAGGATGGCGACCAAGTTGCCAAACCAGGTTTGGCTGAGTCATGGCGGATGATTAGCGACCGGGAATGGGAATTCGTTCTGCGCAAGGACGTCAAATTCTCCGACGGCTCCTCGTTTACGGCCGATGACTTCCTGTTCTCCTACCAGCGCATCCCCAAGGTACCGAACAGCCCTACTCCGCTGACATTGTTCACGCGCAACATCGAGAAGGTTGAGGTAGTCGATCCACTTAAGATCCGCATCACGACCAGAAAGGCCTACCCGCTGCTGCCGGCAGATCTCGCCTACATCCCCGTGATGTCGAGCAAGGCGAGTGCCGGTGACGTGCCGGAGGGTAAGACCACGACACAGCTCAATAGCGGTGACGGACTGGTCGGGACCGGGCAATACAAGTTCGTGTCCTGGTCACGCGGAAGCGAGATTGTGTACGAGCGGAACGACACCTATTGGGGCGACAAGCCGCTGTTCGATAAGGTGGTCTACAAGCCGATCACCAACAGCGCCGCACGCGTAGCCGCGCTGATGTCGGGCGGCGTCGACATGGTCGAAGATCCGCCCACGGACGACGTTGCTGCCCTGAAGAAGAATGACCGCTTCAACATCGTCGAGAAGCCTTCGTCGCGCGTGATCTTCATAGCCCTTGACCAGCAAGGCGAGCCGTCTCCCGGCATCACGGGCACCGACGGAAAAAACCCGCTGAAGGACGTTCGTGTCCGTAAGGCGCTGTCGCTTGCTCTTGATAGGCAGGCAATCGTCGATCGGGTCATGGGCGGAGTTGGCACCCCTGCCGCAAGCCTGCTGCCTTACCCGATGTACGGCACGCCTGAGGATCTGGCGAAACCAGCTGCGGCCGATCCGGAACAGGCTCGCGCCCTGTTGACGGAAGCCGGCTATCCCAATGGCTTCCAGATGGTCCTTGGATCGCCAAGCGGGCGTTACGTCAATGACTCACAGGTTGCCCAGACAATCGCCGCCTTGTGGACCCGCATTGGAGTGAAGACGACGGTCGACGCGGTCGCTCCGCCGATCTTCTTCAAGAACCGCGACGCTTTTCAGTACAGCGCCTCGTTGGGCGGCTGGGCGTCGGCAACGGGTGAAACGTCCAGTCCGATGACGGGCTTGCTCGCAACTCGCAACGTGCCGCTTGGTCAAGGCACCGGCAACTACTCGCGCTACGCAAACTCGGCGTTCGACGAGAAGCTGCAGGAAGCGATCGCTACCACCGACGACGCCAAGCGCCGCCCGTTGGTCGAAGAACTGGGCCGTATGGCCATGAGCGATTATGCGCTTTTGCCAGTCCAGTTCGAGACATCGGTCTGGGCCATGCGCAAGGGTCTGACCTATGAAGGCCGCGCTGACCAGATGATCCTCATCGAAGGCGTCAGCAAAGTCGACTAATCGGCGACCCGATGGTTGGCCAGGCTCGCTTCGTCGGGCCTGGCCATGCTTGTTCATGAAGTGGCAGACGGCTGCTTCAGGCACCCGGCGGCGGCCCCGGCACCTTGGAAAGAACATGCTCGAATATCTTGTGAATCGGATCCTGCAAACGCTTCTTGTCGTAGCGGTGATGTCGGCGCTGGTTTTTGTCGGCATCTATATGATCGGCGATCCGATTGCCATGATGGCAAGCCCCGACGCGACCGAACTCGAGCGTGAGGCGATCCGCCAATCACTCGGTTTGGACAAGCCGCTTCTGGTGCAATATGGCGTGTTTGTTCTGCAGACGCTTCAGGGCGACTTCGGACGCAGTTTCCTAGCTGGCCAGCCTGCAATGGACCTGATCCTCGAACGCCTGCCCGCCACACTGGAAATGACGGTTCTGGCGATGTTGCTCGCCGTCATGGTCGGCGTTCCGCTCGGCATCTTCGCTGGTCTTCAGCCCAAATCGATCATCTCCAAGTTCCTGATGGCCGCATCGATCCTGGGCTTCAGCCTTCCCACCTTCTGGGTCGCGCTGATGATGATCATGATCTTTTCCATCCATTTCGGCATCCTGCCGTCTACGGGACGTGGCCAGACCGTTATGGTGCTGGGTGTTCCGTTGAGCTTTCTGACCTGGGACGGAATCCTACATCTGGTTCTGCCTGTCTGCACTTTGGCCATGGCGAAGGCTGCAATGATCATGCGGCTGACGCGCGCGACCACGGTCGAGATTCTGCCGCTCGACTACATCAAGCTCGCCCGCGCAAAGGGCCTGCGTGAACGACGCGTTCTGGGCGTCCACCTTCTCAAGAACATCCTGATCCCGGTTATCACGGTTTCGGGACTTGAGCTTGGCCAGTTGATTGCCTTCGCCGTCATCACGGAAACCATCTTCGCTTGGCCGGGCATGGGCAAGCTCCTGATCGACTCCATCATCACGCTCGATCGCCCTGTGGTGGTCGCCTATTTGATGCTGGTGATCCTGTTCCTGTCGATGCTGAACTTGGTCGTGGACATCCTGTATTCGATCATCGATCCTCGCGTTCGTCTGGAGGCCAAGTCCCGGTGACCGACATTTCGCTAAACACAGCTGAGCCGATACAGCGCGAACCAAGCATTCTGCTCGAACAGCTACGCGAATTCGCCGAAAGTCCGCTTGCCATGGTGGGTCTAGTGCTGCTCATCGTGATCATCGGGCTGGCGATCTTTGCACCATGGCTCGCACCGCAAAACCCCTACGACATCGGTTCGCTTGACATTTTCGACTCCAAGCTTCCACCTGGAAGCGAGAGCATCGCGGGCGGAACGTACTGGCTGGGCACTGACGGTCAGGCCAGAGACATGTTCTCGGCTATTCTGTATGGCCTGCGCACCAGCCTGATGGTCAGCATCGTATCGGTGCTTGCGGCGCTGATCATAGGCACAGTCATAGGCCTGATCGCCGGCTACAATGGCGGACGGCTCGACTCGCTCCTGATGCGCATCGTCGACATCCAGCTTTCCTTCCCGGCCATCCTTGTGGCGCTAATACTCTTGGCTATTTTGGGCAAAGGCGTGGACAAGGTAATTATCGCCCTCATCGTCGTGCAATGGGCATATTTCGCCCGCGCGGCGCGCGGTGCCGCCATTGTCGAGCGGAGCAAGGAGTATATGGAGGCCGCCGAGTGTCTCGCAGTCGGGCGTGTTCGCATCCTGTTTCGTCACCTCTTGCCGAACTGCATATCCCCGTTGATCGTGCTGGCGACCATCGATCTGGCGCATGCAATCGGCCTCGAAGCAACACTTTCTTTCCTTGGCGTTGGTGTGCCGGTCACCGAGCCGTCCTTGGGTATGCTGATTTCCAACGGATTCGAATTTCTCTTATCTGGCCGCTATTGGATCTCGTTCTTTCCTGGCGTTGCGCTCGCGCTGACCTTGATCGCCATCAATCTGGTTGGCGACCGCTTACGTGATGTCCTGAATCCAAGAAACGCGCGGTAAGCTCCATGCTCGATACCTCCAATGTCCAGACGCCCGTCTTGTCGGTGCGGGGCCTGAAAACGCATTTCTTTACCCGCAAGGGCGTCGCACGCGCCGTGGACGGCATCGACCTGACCGTCAATGCTGGCGAGATCGTCGGCCTTGTGGGCGAGTCAGGATCCGGCAAGAGCATTACGGGTTTTTCCCTGATCGGCCTGGTGGCGGAACCCGGCCGCATTGTGGAAGGCGCGATTGAACTTGAAGGGCGCAATCTTCTCTCCCTCTCCCCGCGCGAAATGCGCAAACTGCGCGGCAACCGCCTGTCGATGATCTTCCAGGATCCGATGATGTCCCTGAACCCGCTTTTACGGGTCGAGACGCAATTGATCGAAACGGTGCAGGCCCACGAAAACGTCAGCGAAAAGGCCGCTCGTGCTCGCGCGCTTGATGCGCTCGTGCGGATCGGCATCCCCGCGCCCGAACAGCGCCTGCAGGCCTATCCGCATCAACTCTCCGGCGGAATGCGCCAACGCGTTGCCATCGCAATGGCGCTGATCAACCGTCCGCGGCTGGTTATCGCCGATGAGCCGACCACAGCGCTCGATGTCACGATCCAGTCTCAGATCCTGTACGAGGTGCAGAACCTTTGCCGCGAAAGTGGCACGGCGATGATCTGGATCACGCATGACCTGGGCATCGTAGCGGGCCTCGCCGACCGGATCGCAGTTATGTATGCCGGCCGGATCGTCGAAACCGGCACGACCGATCAGGTGCTCAACCGCCCCTTGAACCCCTACACGCGAGCGCTGATGCGATCCATCCCACAGCCCGGTGCGCATGGTAGCCGCCTCCGCCAGATCTCGGGCATGGCGCCGTCCTTACTGGCCCTGCCAAAGGGCTGCGCCTTCTCCCCGCGCTGTCCAAATGCCTCTGAAATCTGTGATGAGCAACCGCCGGCTTACACCGCCGAAGCTGGATGGGTCGTACGTTGCTGGAAAGCCATGGAACAGGAAGCCGCCCGATGAGCATGCAATCCATGGTGGAACTCAAAGGCGTCACCAAGCGGTTCACGAAGCCGATCAGTATCGGCGGAAGAGTGGCACGTGCCGTCGGCGGGAAAACAACAGAGGAGATCGTTCACGCCGTGAGCGATATCGACCTGGAGATCAAGCCGGGTGAAGTGGTAGGTCTTGTCGGCGAGTCCGGATGTGGAAAATCGACACTGGGCCGCATGATAGCCGGTATCTCGTCACTTTCGGACGGGAGCCTGCGTTATCGCGGCGTCGAGCTTTCTGAGATGTCGCGCATGCAGCGCCGGGATTATGCGCTCGGCGTGCAGATGATCTTTCAGGATCCCATGTCGTCGCTCAACCCACGACTGCGCGTCGTCGATATTGTTGGCGAAGCTCCCGTGGTGCACGGCCTGTCCAGCCGACGTGAACGGGATTATTACGTCGCCGACCTGATGCGAAAGGTCGGGCTTGATCCAACTTACATGCGCCGGCTTCCTCACCAGTTCTCCGGCGGGCAACGGCAGCGTATCGGCATCGCCCGGGCCTTGGCGCTTAAACCCAAGATGCTGGTCTGTGATGAAACCGTGGCAGCATTGGACGTATCGATCCAGGCGCAGGTTCTGAACCTGTTTCTGGACCTGCGTGACGAAATGCACCTGGCCTATTTGTTCATCAGCCATAATCTCGGCGTGGTCGAGCATGTCTCGGACCGGGTCGTGATCATGTATCTGGGCCGGATCGTTGAGACCGCGCCGACCAAGGAGTTGTTCAAGGCCTCGCATCACCCCTACACACAGGCTCTTATTGCCGAACTGCCCAGTCTCTCACCAGGGCGTCGACAATACAAACCGATCAAGGGTGAGCTTCCTTCCCCGCTATCTCCACCGTCGGGCTGCGCATTTCATCCGCGATGCCCATATGCGATGCCCATCTGTTCGGTCGAGCGGCCCGCGTTAAAGCAGATCGCTGGTGGCCATGTCAGCGCGTGTCATCTGAACTGACCCAACAAATGCATGGAGCGAGATCATGACATTCGAAGATCAGATGCTGACGGACATCGCTGACGAAGCTGTAGAATGGCGGCACCGTATCCACGAGTATCCCGAACTCCTGTTCGATCTGCCGCGGACCAGCGCCTATGTGGCAGAGCTGCTGCGCAGCTTTGAATGCGACGAAGTCCATACCGGCATTGCGGTGTCCGGCGTCGTAGCTGTCGTGAACGGCAACCGTCCTGGACGAACGATCGGGCTACGCTGCGACATGGACGCGTTACCGATCCACGAACAAACCAACCTACCTTATGCCTCTAAGGTCGACGGTAGAATGCATGCATGCGGCCATGACGGCCACACTGCCATCCTGCTGGCGGCGGCAAAGGCGCTGGCGAATAACCGCAATTTTTCTGGCAAGGTCATCCTTATCTTCCAGCCGGCCGAAGAAGGCGGCGGCGGTGGACGCGTCATGGTCGAGGAAGGAATGCTCGAGCGCTTCGGTATTGAAGAGGTTTTCGGCATGCACAATCAGCCTAACCTGCCGATCGGGCGTTTTGCGACCCGAAGCGGACCTATTCTCGGGTCGGCCGACATGTTTTCGATCCGGCTAACCGGCGCTGCATCGCATGCCGCCTATCCGCACATGGGTCGCGACACCGTCGTTGGCCTCGCAAGTCTCGTAACGGCGTTACAGACGATTTCGTCGCGCAGCACCGATCCCATGGATTCTGTTGCGGTTTCAGTGGTCAGACTCGAAGCGGGTCAAGCAGAGGTTCACAACGTCATCCCTGGAGAAGGCATTTTGTCGGGCACCGTGCGAACGCTGCGCCAAATAACCCGTCAAAACGTGGAGGCGCGCTTGCGCGAGATCGCCGCCGGCGTCGCCACGATGCATAGGCTAAATGCGGAGGTCGAATGGACCGCTGGTTATCCTGTCACGATGAACGATACAGCGGCGACCAGAACTGCAATCGCGGCAGCTAAACAGATCGCGGGCGCTGAAGGAACCGATGGCGAATGGCCTGCTGTGCTGGGCGCGGAAGATTTCTCTTACATGCTTGAACAGCGGCCAGGTGCCTTTATGTGGCTCGGCAACGGTGAGGGCCCTGATGTTCACACCCCGCATTACAACTTCAACGACGACGCGATCATCCACGGCCTTCGATACTGGCTGGCACTGGTCGGACAGGAACTGGCCTGACCCCATAAGATGGTTTGGCTTCAGTTCTAATGCATGATCGGCTTTGGGGCCATCGCCTATGCCGATGATGGAGGTGCACCAGGTGGCTACGGCGGCCAGACGATGGCCTCTGGT
>NZ_DAMBUH010000083.1:0-15345 GCF_032053605.1 Tianweitania sp. | reverse complement strand
ACGGCGCCCGCCGCCGCTACCACCGCTGCCGCTGCCGTAGCTCGAGCCGCCGCCATACTCACCAACATCGCCGCCACCGCCGCCACGGGCATCCAGCATCTGCAATTCACCGCGGAACTTCTGCAGCACCACCTCGGTGCTGTAACGATCCTGACCGTCCTTGTCCTGCCACTTGCGCGTTTGCAGCGAACCTTCCAGGTACACTTTCATGCCCTTCTTCAGATACTGCTCGGCAACCTTGGCGAGGTTATCGTTGAAGATCACAACGCTGTGCCACTCGGTCTTCTCCTTGCGCTCGCCAGAATTCTTGTCTCGCCAGGTTTCGGACGTCGCAATGCGCAGATTGACGACTGCATCGCCGGAATTGAGCCGACGGATCTCCGGATCAGCCCCGAGGTTTCCCACCAGAATGACTTTGTTGACGCTACCCGCCATGATGCTACTCCGTGCTCATCCGAAATCGCTGGCGACCCTATAGGAGCCTTCGCGCTATGTCGCCCGCCGCGTCAGGCTTTTCCACGGTCTGCCGTAAGAACGGTGTTCTCTTTTTGTTCTATATGCCAATGCTTTTTTCGCAAGTGGAAAATGCGTGTCATACCTCTAAAATGACGAAGGCTCCGCGCTTCCATCGGGGAAGAACACGGAGCCTGATATGAGGTCTAAGCCTCCGGTCGGGACGGAGCTCCCGACGCTGTTTCGGATGCTATGCGGTTCAACCGCGATCCGACTGCCGTCTCTGATTTTCGGTTTGCCGTACGCTATGGCGTTTTAAGTCTCGCGTCGGCGGGACCCTGTATAAAGCAGAGCCCCTCAGTTCCAGTCCGGTGGAGTCATGCCTGTCTCCTCGCCTGCTTCCATGCCGATCCGGCTTTGTGCCTGACGCTTCTCTAGCCGCCGCTGTGGCATTGCCGATCGACTGAGTGGAGGATGCGCCGTTCCTGCATAGTCGTCAACCACACCGGCAAAATGTGATCGGCTGAAACACAGAGAGCGAAGTTCCTTGTTTGTTCTTTTTGCTTGCGCGACAGGAGCAAGAGGTTAATGCTGTGTGGAGACGTGGACAGAACGGGTCCACGAACCTACATGCGGGATGCGTGTGCGAGCCTCGTCGCGCAACCTCCGTCAAATCTTATTTGCGAGGCGGCATGGCCGACCACAAGCACATTTCCATTCGCGGCGCGCGCGAGCACAATCTCAAGAACATCGACCTCGATCTGCCGCGTGACAGCCTGATCGTGATGACCGGTCTGTCAGGTTCCGGCAAGTCCTCGCTGGCGTTCGACACGATCTATGCGGAAGGCCAGCGGCGCTATGTCGAGAGCCTGTCGGCCTATGCGCGCCAGTTCCTGGAAATGATGCAAAAGCCGGATGTGGATCAGATCGACGGTCTATCGCCGGCCATTTCCATCGAGCAGAAGACTACCAGCCGCAATCCGCGCTCTACGGTCGGCACGGTCACCGAAATCTACGACTATATGCGCCTGCTTTATGCGCGCGTCGGCATTCCTTACTCGCCCGCCACCGGCCTTCCGATCGAAAGCCAGACGGTCAGCCAGATGGTGGATCGCGTGATGGCGCTCGAAGAAGGCTCACGCCTCTTCATCATGGCGCCAATGGTTCGCGGACGAAAAGGCGAGTACAAGAAGGAGCTTGCCGAGCTTCAGAAGAAAGGTTTCCAGCGCGTCAAAATCGACGGCGAGTTCTACGAAATTGCGGAAGCTCCTGCGCTCGACAAGAAGTACAAGCACGACATTGACGTCGTGGTGGATCGCGTTGTGGTGCGCGGCGACATCGCGGCACGTCTGGCCGACAGCCTTGAGACCTGTCTAAGGCTCGCGGAAGGTTTAGCCGTCGCCGAATTTGCGGACAAGCCGCTGAACGGTAAGCGGACCGGCGCTGACGCCGTCAACAAGTCCAAGAACGAAACGCATGAACGCATCTTGTTCTCGGAGAAGTTTGCCTGTCCGGTTTCCGGCTTCACAATTCCCGAGATCGAGCCGCGCTTGTTCTCGTTCAACAACCCGTTCGGCGCTTGCCCGACCTGCGACGGTCTCGGAAGCCAGAGCGCGATCGATCCAGCCTTGGTGGTTCCCGAGGATCATGTCAGCCTCAAGGAAGGCGCGATTGCTCCTTGGGCCAAATCGAGTTCGCCTTACTACGGCCAGACGCTGGAAGGACTTGGAAAGGAATACGGCTTCAAGCTCGCAGATCGTTGGCGCGATCTTTCCGATGAGGCGAAGCATGCCGTTCTGCATGGTACTGGCGATCGCCAAGTCGCCTTCAGCTATGATGACGGGCTGCGCGCTTACAAGACCACGAAGACCTTTGAAGGCGTGATCCCGAACCTTCAGCGCCGTTGGAAGGAAACGGAATCGGCTTGGATGCGCGAGGAGATCGAGCGCTTCATGTCGGCAACCCCCTGCCCGGCTTGTAAAGGCTATCGCCTGAAGCCGGAAGCCTTGGCCGTGAAGATCGCCGGCAAGCATATCGGCGAAGCAACGGCGCTTTCCATTCGCAACGCAGTCGGCTGGTTCGAAGACCTGCCGCAGTCTCTCAGCACCAAGCACAATGAAATCGCCTATCGCATTCTCAAGGAAATTCGCGAGCGGCTTCGCTTCCTCAACGATGTCGGGCTGGAATATCTCACCTTGGCGCGAAACTCCGGCACGCTGTCCGGCGGCGAAAGCCAGCGCATTCGCTTGGCCTCGCAGATCGGCTCTGGTCTGACCGGCGTGCTTTACGTCCTAGACGAACCCTCTATCGGCCTCCATCAGCGCGACAATGCGCGCTTGCTTGATACGCTGCGCCACCTGCGCGATCTCGGCAATACGGTGATCGTGGTGGAGCATGATGAGGATGCAATCCTCACAGCCGATTATGTCGTCGATATTGGGCCGGCCGCCGGCGTTCACGGCGGCCAGATCATCGCACAGGGCACGCCTTCCGACATCATGGCGAGCGACGAGTCTCTGACCGGCAAATATTTGTCTGGCGCGCTGGAAGTCGCCCTGCCGGCGGAACGGCGCAAAGCCAAGAAGGGCAAGTCGATCAAGGTCATCGGCGCGCGTGGCAACAACCTGCGCAATGTTACCGGTGAGATTCCGCTCGGCACCTTCACGGCTGTTACGGGTGTTTCGGGCGGTGGTAAATCGACCTTCCTGATCGAGACGCTGTTCAAGGCTGCGTCCCGCCGCGTCATGGGCTCGCGCGAGCTTCCGGCCGAGCACGATCGCATTGAGGGCTTGGAATTCATCGACAAGGTCATCGACATCGACCAGTCGCCGATCGGTCGTACCCCGCGTTCCAACCCTGCGACCTATACCGGCGCCTTCACACCGATCCGCGACTGGTTCGCGGGTCTGCCGGAAGCGAAGGCGCGCGGCTACCAACCCGGCCGTTTCTCGTTCAACATCAAGGGCGGCCGCTGCGAGGCGTGCCAGGGCGACGGTGTCATCAAGATCGAGATGCACTTTCTGCCGGACGTGTATGTCACCTGCGATGTCTGCCACGGGAAGCGTTACAATCGCGAGACCCTCGACGTGACGTTCAAGGGCAAGTCGATCGCGGATGTGCTGGACATGACCGTCGAAGAAGGCGTCGACTTCTTCGCTGCTGTGCCGGTTGTGCGCGACAAGCTGGAAACACTGAAGCAGGTTGGCCTCGGCTATATCAAGGTCGGCCAGCAGGCTACGACGCTTTCCGGCGGCGAGGCTCAGCGCATCAAGCTCGCCAAAGAATTGTCGCGTAAAGCCACCGGCAAGACGCTCTACATCCTGGACGAGCCAACGACCGGTCTGCACTTCCACGACGTCGCCAAGCTGCTCGAACTGCTCCAGGAGTTGGTGGATCAGGGCAACACGGTCGTGGTCATCGAGCACAATCTCGAGGTCATCAAGACTGCCGATTGGCTGCTGGATCTTGGTCCTGAAGGCGGTGACGGTGGCGGTGAGCTGGTTGCCAGCGGCACGCCCGAAGAGGTGGTGAAGGTGGAACGCAGCTATACCGGTCGCTTCCTCAAGGAGCTTTTGGAGCGCCGGCCCGGCGCACGCCAGGCTGAAGCTGCAGAATAATCTGAAGCGGGGGGCAAGGATGAGCAAGAGCGGAACAATCCGGGCGGGTATCGGCGGCTGGACCTTCGAGCCATGGGAAGGCACGTTCTATCCTGACGACCTGCCAAAGAAGCGGCAGCTCGAATTCGCCTCGTCACAGCTCCGGACTATCGAGATCAATGGCACTTATTATCGCGGACAAACGCCGGCGACCTTCGCGAAATGGGCGGCAGATGTGCCGGATGGCTTCGTCTTTTCGGTAAAGGGCAATCGCTTCGTCACCAACAAGAAGGTGCTCGGTGAGGCCGGAGAATCGATGAAGAAGTTCTTCGACACCGGCGTTCATGAACTCGGTGAGAAGCTCGGGCCGATCATCTGGCAGTTCGCACCCACCAAGAAGTTCGAGCCCGACGACTTTGAGGCATTTCTGAAGCTGCTGCCGTCGGACAGCGGCGGGCTAAAGCTGCGGCATGTGCTCGAAGTCCGCAATGCCAGTTTCATCGATCCCGCCTTCGTTGCCCTGGCAGAGAAGTACAAGGCTGCGATCTGTCACGCAGACCATCATGATTATCCTGAGATCGCGGATGTGACGGCCGACTTCGTGTATTCGCGCCTGCAAAAGGGCGAGGATGATGTCCCGACTGCCTATCCGGAGCAGGCTATCGAGACTTGGGCCGAAAGAGCCAAGGCTTGGGCCAGGGGTGAACAACCGACCGGCCCGAACCTGGCCGCGCCGGATCGTAAGCCGAAGAAGATGGCGCGCGACGTCTTCGTCTACTTCATTCACGAAGGGAAGATCCGTGCGCCTCAAGCCGCAATTTCGCTTCAGCAGAAGCTTAGCGACTGATCAGTTCCGCCAAAACCTTGCGGGCCGCTTGAGGCAGATCTTCCGCCGTCATGCCGAAGCCCTCCCGCCTGCCTGCTTCGGCGTGAATCCAGACGGCCGCGCAGGCTCCTTCAAAGGGTGACGTGCCTTGTGCCAGCAGTGCGGCGACAAGGCCGGCAAGCACATCTCCTGAGCCAGCGGTTGCAAGCCACACTGTGCCATTGGTGTTGATCACCGCACGGCCATCAGGTGCGGCAATAACGGTGTCGGCGCCTTTGTAGATCACGACGGCCATCGCGCGTTTGGCAGCCATCCGAGCACGTTCCACCTTGGACAGCATCTTGTCCTCTGCGAGATCTGAAAACAAACGCGCGAATTCGCCTTCGTGCGGGGTGAGAACCAGAGGCGGCTTCTCACCCGTACGAGCCTTCAGAAATGCGTCCCGGTCTTTTGCCAGTAAGGTAATGGCATCGGCATCAAGCACCAGCGGCGTCTCACCCTGCTGGAGCAACGCGCTGACGACCGCCATCTGCTTCTCGCCAGTGCCAAATCCCGGCCCACAAACCAAGCTCTGCACCTTACGCTGCTCAGCGAAGGTGAGAACATCGTCAGGTGCATCGAAGCGATGCAGCATGGTTGCAGTGAGATGCGTGGCAAGAGCAGCCAGCGCATCGGGCGGCGACAAGACGGTGACGGCGCCTGCCCCTGCCCGCGCCGCCGCTTCCGCCGAGAGCCGTGCTGCCCCAGTTGCCGACATTTTTCCGGACAAAACAACCACGTGACCACGCTGATACTTATGAGCAATTGCAGACGGACGCGGCAAGGCATGCAGCCATACCTCAGGCCCATTCTCCCACAGTTGAGGTGCGATGTCCGACAGAACACCTGCGGTAATTCCGATATCGGCCAGCACAAGCTCGCCACACAAGCTACGCCCAGGATAAAGCAGATGGCCAGGCTTCGGGCGAAAGAACGTTACGGTACAATCCGCCTGCAGCGCGTCTCCAAAAACTGCTCCGCTCAGCCCCGATAGACCGGACGGCAGATCAACCGCTAAGACCTGACTACCGGCGGCCCTCACCCTCTCCAATGCTCGCCGATCGCTGCTTTCGAGCTCGCGCGCCAAACCAGCACCGTAGAGCGCATCAATGACCAGCATGTCAGGCTGCGGCGAAAAATCTTCCAGCTCACCAACAGCGCCTGACCATTTGCCTGCAGCCCTCGCCGCATCACTTCCGGCACGCGGCTTGCCGCTTCGCCAGACCTCGACCGGCAAGCCGCTATCCGCAAGCAAGCAGGCCGCAGCAACATAGCCATCCCCACCATTGTTGCCGGGCCCGCATAGAACCGCGATCCGACCTGCCTTGGCAAACCTCTTCAGAGCCTCGGAAGCGACGGCCTCACCGGCCGCCTGCATCAGCTGCCAGGTCGGGACGCCGGCTCGTTCCGCATTGTGATCTGCTTGCGCCATCTCGGCTGGCGTCAGAATTTCCATCGAACCTCCTGCGGCAAAGCGGCTGACTCCGTTCCGCTATTGTAAGATGCTGCTTTAATGGGCATCTTGCTCACTTTTTCTGCACCGCAAACGCAGCGGTTTGCTTGTCTTCTTTGCAGAACGGTTATCCTGCACATCCGTTTCGCGCTACACGTTAGGTGTAGAACCGCTTCGCGCGAAGCCTGTTGGAAGCGAACGGGAAGGCTAGGCTTTGGCACGCTTCCTGCTTACAACATTGCGAGCGGCAAACGACGCGCAGTCAGTACAGTGGAGGCAGGCGCCATGAAGAAGATCGAAGCCATCATCAAGCCGTTCAAGCTGGACGAGGTCAAGGAAGCGCTCCAGGAAGTTGGCCTCCAAGGCATCACCGTCACCGAAGCCAAAGGCTTCGGCCGTCAAAAGGGCCATACCGAGCTTTACCGGGGCGCCGAATATGTCGTGGACTTCCTGCCAAAGGTGAAGATCGAAGTCGTGCTCAATGACGAGGCTGTTGACGCAGCGGTTGAGGCTATCCGCAATGCAGCACAAACCGGCCGCATCGGCGACGGCAAGATTTTCGTTTCCAATATCGAAGAAGTCGTGCGAATTCGTACTGGCGAAACCGGCATCGACGCAATCTGAACGACGGCTGCAACCATCCCATCGGAGACAGGAAAGACAACATGACGACAGCCAATGACATCATGAAGCAGATCAAGGACAACGAGGTTAAGTTCGTTGACCTGCGCTTCACTGATCCGAAGGGCAAGATGCACCACGTCACGATGGATGTGGTGGAAGTTGACGAAGACATGTTTGCCGACGGCGTCATGTTCGACGGCTCCTCAATCGGCGGCTGGAAGGCCATCAACGAGTCCGACATGGTGCTGATGCCGGACATGGATACGGTCCACATGGACCCGTTCTTCGCGCAGTCGACCATGGTCGTGATGTGCGACATCCTCGATCCGGTCTCGGGCGAGTCCTATAATCGCGATCCGCGTGGCACGGCCAAGAAGGCGGAAGCCTACATGAAGGCCGAAGGCGTGGGCGACACGATCTTCGTTGGTCCTGAAGCCGAGTTCTTCATCTTCGACGACGTGAAGTACAAGGCAGATCCCTACAATACCGGCTTCAAGCTGGACTCGACCGAGCTGCCGTCGAATGACGACACCGATTACGAGACCGGCAATATGGGTCACCGTCCCCGCGTGAAGGGTGGCTATTTCCCGGTTCCGCCGATCGACTCCGCGCAGGATATGCGCTCCGAAATGCTGACCGTTCTCACCGAAATGGGTGTTCGCACGGAAAAGCATCACCACGAAGTGGCCGCTGCCCAGCACGAACTCGGCTTAAAGTTCGACACGTTGGTTCGCAACGCCGATAAGATGCAGATCTACAAGTATGTCGTGCATCAGGTCGCCAACGCTTATGGCAAGACCGCGACCTTCATGCCGAAGCCTGTATTCGGCGACAACGGCTCGGGTATGCACGTTCACATGTCGATCTGGCGCGACGGCAAGCCGACCTTTGCGGGCAACGAATATGCCGGCCTGTCGGAGAACTGCCTGTTCTTCATTGGCGGTGTGATCAAGCACGCCAAGGCGATCAATGCCTTCACCAACCCGCTGACGAATTCCTACAAGCGTCTGGTGCCTGGCTATGAAGCGCCGGTTCTGCTGGCTTACTCGGCACGCAACCGTTCGGCATCATGCCGCATTCCGTTCGGCTCGTCGCCGAAGTCCAAGCGCGTAGAAGTCCGCTTCCCTGATCCGGGCGCGAACCCGTACCTCGCCTTTGCTGCGCTGCTGATGGCTGGTCTTGACGGCATCAAGAACAAGATCCATCCAGGCCAGCCGATGGACAAGGATCTTTACGACCTTCCGCCGAAAGAGCTGAAGAAGATCCCAACCGTAGCCGGTTCCCTGCGCGAAGCATTGCAGAACCTCGACCGCGACCGCGGATTCCTGAAGGCTGGCGGCGTGTTCGACGACGACCAGATCGACGCTTTCATCGAGCTGAAGATGGCCGAGGTAATGCGCTTCGAGATGACGCCTCACCCTGTCGAGTTCGACATGTACTACTCGGTCTAATCCATCAGCCCTCGCATGAAAAACCCGCCTGCAAAGGCGGGTTTTTTGTTGTCGTCAGTAGCTCAAGCTAGGATACCAATCCCTGCGGCGGCCATTAGGCGTCAGATCAAGGATCGACCACAGTGGTGCGATATCGGGCGCATCACGCGGGTCTTGACCAAGGTCAGCCATCTCGGCCGTCATCTCGCTTTTCCAAAAGAGCCGCACCTCCTCGCCGTCCCGCTTGAAAACGAGCAGCGCCGGATTCTCGCTCCCGTCTTCATTGATCAAGCCGAGATCGTTGGCGTAGTCATCGCCAATCGTCTGTACGAAGTCCAAGTCGCGCCAACCGCGCTCATGAGCAAAGGCTTGCTGCCGCTCGACCGAACTGCGCCCAATGATCTTCAGTGCAACATTCTGTCTGATATCGGCAGCGTTGCCGTTCACACCACCCAACCAGTTCGTGCACATTGGGCAAGGCCGCTTGCGTTCAGGCCCATACATCCAGAAGTAAGTGACGAGCGCATCCTTGTGGCCGAAGAGATCAAGAAGACGTAACTGACGATCGTCGGCATCGAGGAAGCGGTAGTGCTTCATGATGATCGGCCCCGGCGGCAACGATCGCCGCTGCTCGGCCACACGCGTCATGTGCCTGCGCAGTTCGATCTCGTCCGCGAGCAAGTCCATCCTGGCTTTCGCGTATGCCGCACTTTCTTCCGTGAAGACAGGTCGCCGCTTCGTGGCAAGTTGGTCGGCGTCTGACAGTTCAGTCACAGCTATGTCCTCCCAAACAGATACGAGGACGAAACTATCAAGCGCTAACCGACACGCCGTCAATCATTGTTGATACGGGCAGCAGGCAAGAAAGAAGGCCCGGCAGTTTCCTGCCGAGCCTCTTTGCTGTTCCCCTTCGGATTATCAGCAGTCTTAAGCAGCAGCCTTCTTGATGCCCTCGACCGGGACATCGGCAATCGTCTTCAGCACCTGGGATGCAATCTGGTAGGGGTCGCCCTGCGAGTTCGGGCGACGGTCCTCGAGATAGCCCTTGTAGCCATTGTTCACGAAGGAATGCGGCACGCGGATCGAGGCGCCACGATCGGCAACACCGTAGGAGAACTTGTTCCACGGAGCAGTCTCGTGCTTGCCGGTCAGGCGTTTGTCGTTGTCCGGACCATAGACCGCGATGTGGTCATCAAGGTTCTTGTCGAAAGCCGCCATGAGAGCCTCGAAGTACTCCTTGCCGCCCACTTCGCGCATGTAAGTGGTCGAGAAGTTGCAATGCATGCCCGAGCCGTTCCAGTCGGTATCACCCAGCGGCTTGCAGTGGAACTCGATGTCGATGCCGTACTGTTCCGTCAGGCGCAGAAGCAGGTAGCGTGCGATCCAGATCTGGTCGGCAGCCTTCTTGGAGCCCTTTCCAAAGATCTGGAACTCCCATTGACCCTTGGCCACTTCGGCATTGATGCCCTCGTGATTGATGCCGGCCGCAAGGCAGAGGTCGAGATGCTCTTCGACGATCTCGCGAGCGACGTTGCCGACATTCTTGAAGCCGACGCCGGTGTAATACGGGCCTTGCGGTGCCGGGTAGCCGGACTCCGGAAAACCGAGCGGACGACCGTCCTTGTAGAAGAAGTATTCCTGTTCGAAGCCGAACCACGCGCCGTCATCGTCCAGGATGGTCGCGCGCTTGTTGGAGACGTGCGGGGTAACACCATCCGGCATCATGACTTCGCACATGACGAGCACGCCGTTCGTGCGAGCCGGATCCTCGTAAAGGGCGACCGGCTTTAGCACGCAGTCCGACGAATGGCCTTCAGCCTGCATCGTGGACGAACCGTCGAAGCCCCACAGCGGAAGCTCTTCAAGCGTCGGGAAGGAGGCGAACTCCTTGATCTGCGTCTTGCCGCGCAGGTTCGGGACCGGAGTGTAACCGTCCAACCAAATATATTCGAGCTTGTACTTTGTCATTCTGGCCTCTCGTAACCACGACCTGAAGCGCCCACGTCGGTGCGGCCGTGAAGGGACCGACGGCTTCAGTTCAGGCTTTGCAAGCGGCGTGCCAGTTGGATGCGGACATCTCTCCGGGGATGAAGTCGGCTATCATTTTTCTGCACAAACAAGGCTGCGCATGGGCGGAACCTGCATCCGGAAAAGCCGTTGAAGCGCTGCTCGGTAAGTTCGCCGGCTAGTTCTGCACGAGGCCGCTTAAAAAAGAGGCTTTGTTGCACAAATCATTTGCAGCCCCTATATTCGCCCTTACCGTTTTTCGAATACAACGATGACTTGGAAGGAAGTGCCATGATGACTTCCCAAACCGCTTCAGCAGTAATCTACGAGTTCCCCGTTGGCGGCCGCGCGACGCGCGCAAAGGGGCCTCGCAGCTGGGATAAGACGTCACATCCGCAAGCAGTCGCTCCGGTGATCATGCCGGAAAGCGGCTGGTACCACGATGTGGCAATGCAGGAAGACGTTCCGCAGAAGAACTAGGCGTAAGCGCCAAGAAGGCGCTTCATGGCGCGCGGCTAGTTCGATCCCCGAGTTTGCAGCAGCGAGTGCGCCGCTTCCATGTCGCGGCGGCGGAAAGCGCGGCGTGCCTGTGCTTCCTCATCCTCGCCCCACTGGTCGATATTCCAGTCTTCATCGACATGGGCCGCAGTCCACGCTTCCTCGAAGCTGAATTCACCGGCCTCCAGTGCCAGTGCGATCAAAGCCGAGCCGGCGATCGACGTCATGACATGGAGCGATGCCAAGCGGAATGGATTGGCATCACGCTTTAAGTGAAAGCCGACCGCTGCCACCGATTCCTTCGGCTGCTCGACATGCATCACGCCTTCTGACAGGAAGAAGCGAGCGCCAAGTGTTGCGCGTGCCCAATCTAGCACCGGATCCCAAGTCTCGGACTGAAGCGACACCAGCTTTTCCGGCGTATCTGCGCGGTAAAACACCAGGTCGGACGACGCAAAGCGCATTATGTCTTCAATCACCGCCTGCGGATCGTTCGCCACGCCATCCACCGCGGTGTTGACGAGACGATAAGCCGGCATGGTCGCAAGATTGACCACGTCCTGCTGAGCCCGAAACTCTTCGGCAACAAGTGCTGCAGCGGCCTCTGTCGGCAACATGATGATGCGCTGACCAGGCGTGCGGATGGCTTTGCCGTCCAGTTCAATGGCCCACCCATCATCCGACCGCGCAACACCAACGTCCTTATAGAACCGCTTCGGCATCACCGGTTTGGTGAGCCTTTGCGCCCGCTTCACCGGATCCTCATCGTTGTGGACCGGTCCGCCTTCGAGGTCGTTCAGGATGTCGCGCATGATATCTCGCCTCTGCAGAAGCAGAACAAATAGGAATGAGGGTCCCGGTTCGCTACTGCGATCGTGTCGACGGGCTTTTACTCGGCGCGCTCGATGCGGATAACCTGCGCCTTGTCGGTGAGGTGGCCGTCCTTGGTAATGCCCTCGACGGCACGACGCACAGCCGCTTCTGTCGTTTCATGCGTAACCAGAACCACCGTCTTCACCTCAGCATCCAAGCCGCTGTCGGCCTGCTGCACGATCGACTCCAGCGAGATGTCGGCGTCGGCCATCCGCTTGGCAATGGCTGCGAAAACGCCGGTGCGATCATGCACGGTCAAGCGGATGAAATAGCCGCCAGCATGTGAGCGCATCTTCGCCTTTTTGTACGGCTTGAGTTCCTTGGCCGGACGACCAAACACCGGTCCATGCTGGAAGCCGGGCTGGCTTTTGGCGATATCGGCAATGTCGCCGATCACGGCCGAGGCCGTCGCGTTGCCACCAGCGCCCGGACCTACCAGAAGCAGGTCGCCAAGAATGTCGCTCTGGATCGCCACCGCGTTCGTGACGCCATGCACCTGCGCGATCACCGATTGGGTTGGCACCATGGTCGGATGCACGCGCTGTTCGATGCCGCTTTCGGTGCGTACGGCAACGCCAAGCAGCTTGATGCGATAGCCAAGGCTCGCCGCAGCGCGGATATCGGCCTGGCTTATATTGCTGATACCTTCGAGATAGATGTCGTCGGCCGCGATCTTGGAGCCGAAAGCGAGGCTGGTCAGGATCGACAGCTTGTGCGCGGTGTCGTTGCCCTCGATGTCGAAGGTCGGATCGGCTTCGGCATAGCCGAGACGCTGCGCATCGGCGAGGCAGTCTTCGAAGGACAGGCCTTCGGCTTCCATCCGGGTCAGGATGTAGTTGCATGTGCCGTTGAGAATGCCGAACACACGCGACACGCTGTTGCCGGCCAAGGCTTCACGCATGGTCTTGATCACCGGGATACCGCCGGCGACCGCCGCTTCGTAGTTGAGCAGGACGCCTTTCTTCTCGGCGGATTCAGCCAACGCGACACCGTGCTTGGCGAGCAGAGCCTTGTTGGCGGTCACGACATGGCGGCCGGCGTCAATTGCTGCCTTAATCGCATCGCGCGCAGGGCCTTCATCGCCCCCCATCAATTCCACGAAAACGTCGATCTCCGCGGTCTTGGCGAGCGCGACCGGATCGTCGAACCATTGCGCGCCGGACAGGTCGACGCCGCGATCGCGGTCCTTGTTGCGAGCGGAAACGGCGGTCACGCTGATCGGGCGGCCGCATTGACGCTGCAGCTCTGCAGCCTTTTCGGCGAGCACCCGCACCACCGAGGCGCCAACCGTACCGAGGCCAGCGATGCCGACGCGCAATGCTTCCGTCATAATCAAAACGTCCTGGAAATAGAGTTGGGCTCAGCGGCGGGCGCTGAGCGGTATCACATTGTCAAAACGGCCTTCGGCGCTCGCCTGCAGGAAGCGCTTGATGTTGCGCGCGGCTTGGCGAATGCGGTGTTCGTTCTCCACCAAGGCAAGACGCACATAATCATCGCCATGCTCGCCGAAGCCGATGCCTGGCGCCACCGCCACATCGGCATGCTCGATGAGAAGCTTGGAAAACTCCAGCGAGCCCATGGCACGATACTGTTCGGGGATCGGCGCCCAGGCAAACATCGTGGCAGCGGGTGGCGGAACATTGAAGCCGGCGCGACCGAACGATTCCACCATCACATCGCGACGCTTGCGGTAAATGGAGCGCACTTCCTCAATGTCGGAACCATCGCCGTTCAGCGCAGCACTAGCGGCTACCTGGATCGGGGTAAAAGCACCGTAATCGAGATAGGACTTCACACGCGTCAGAGCCGAGATGAGCCGTTCATTGCCGACGGCAAAACCCATGCGCCAGCCAGGCATGGAAAAGGTCTTCGACATCGAGGTGAACTCGACGGCGACATCGATCGCGCCCGGCACTTGCAGGATCGATGGCGGCGGCGCGCCGTCGAAGAAGATCTCCGCGTAAGCCAGATCGGACAGGAGGATCAGATCGTTCTTCTTCGCGAAATCAACGACGTCCTTGTAGAAGTCGAGCGTTGCGACATGCGCGGTTGGGTTCGACGGATAGTTGAGGATCAGCGCGATCGGCTTGGGGATCGAATGTTTTACCGCCCGTTCCAGCGCCGGAATAAAGCTCGCATCCGGCTCAGCCTGGATTGAGCGGATCACGCCGCCCGACATGATGAAGCCGAAGGCGTGGATCGGATAGGTTGGGTTCGGGCAGATCACGACATCGCCTGGCGCCGTGATCGCCTGCGCCATATTGGCGAAGCCTTCCTTGGAGCCGAGCGTCGCGACGATCTGCGTGTCCGGGTTCAGCTTCACGCCGAAGCGGCGCGCATAATAATTGGCTTGGGCGCGACGCAGGCCCGGAATGCCGCGCGACGAGGAATAGCGATGCGTACGCGGATCGCGCACAGTATCGACCAGCTTGTCAACGATCGCCTGGGGCGTCGGCAGATCGGGATTGCCCATGCCGAGATCGATGATGTCGATGCCCTTGGCGCGCGCGTCGGCCTTCAGTCGATTGACCTGTTCGAAAACGTAAGGCGGCAGCCGCCGAACCTTGTGGAACTCTTCCATGGCAAATCTCGCGGGCGATCAGAAAGCGATGCTTGCGGCTCTATACCGATTTCACCGCAGGGTCGAGGTAAGAAGGCGGCAAATCAGGCTATTGCGCCGATTCCGCCGAAATGGCCTGCAGCGTGTTGTCGCCATGGCTCGCACCGATCCGACGAAGCTCATCGGGCGTCGGTACGCTGCGCGCGGCATCGGCATTCGTGCGGCTCACGCGCCCTTGCGTGGAGCGAAGATCGGCGAGGAGGGCCGCACTTTCTTCCGGCGTAAGCTGTGTATTCGCGGCTGCGCGGCGCTGGTTCAGGTTGGGAAAAGCGCCGGTGTTCTGCACGCCTGTCGATTGAGCGGCCGACTGAGCGCTGATCGAGGCACGGCGCGCCTGTGCGTCACGCGCGCCCCTTTCCTGCGCCACATCCTGCGTGTTCGACGGTGCCAAGGTCGTGGAACCGGGCTGCGGCAAGGCCGCGGGTTGAACAACCGGCGCCATCGCATTCGTCATGTCGCGGGTCGTGCAACCGGCAACCCCGAGGGCTGTGATCGCGGCCACAGCCATGGAAATGGCGGAAGTGGAACAAACGGATGCGAAAGAACGGCCGAAGGTCATGAAATCTCCCCATCCACCCTTAACAGGGGCAAGGTCTGGTTGGACCGCTATGGTCGTCCCATGATAATGTGTCAAGAACACGCTCGGGAGGAGCACGGTGTCATGACGGAAAGGCCGGAACGAACCGAAGAATGCAGCACCGGCGGTGCAGCCGGATCGAAGACTTTCGACAAAGCATCGGTCGAGCCGTTCCTCATCAAAAACCCGGATAGTTTCGCGCTCAATCTCGCGCGCATGATGGAAGAAGCCGGCAAGGCGGCGGCGGCCTGGGCCGGTCCGCGCGAGCGCGGCGAACTCCCCGCCGCATCAGCCGAACCGCTGTCGGACATGGTGCGGACCTTCTCCAAGGTGACGGAATACTGGCTGG